>CAMJLE010000001.1 GCA_946406665.1 uncultured Candidatus Saccharibacteria bacterium
TTAAGGTTTATGACTCCGTCGCAAATGTTGCAAAGGTGCTGAGTTAATACGTACCTATTGACATTTTTAACTGTTTATGCTAAAATGTAGCTATGGTTGCCATAAACGGCAGCGAAAGATCATTAATAAGGTTATGCGCAAACGACTTAATCGTATATATCTCCTTCGTTCGAGCTAGCGTTTAGCTTCTATAGATATTTCATCTATGGCGGCCAGGCGCTAGCCCGAAACCTGAGCGGGCTTGCAGATTGCATTATCACGCTAGCCCCAAGAAGGGGCAAAAGGAGGTAACCATGATTGATAAGAAAGACACTGTGTTCGTGAAAGATGGCTGTACTTACGTCATCACTGAAAAGAATGCCTTCTATATCTGGGGGCGTCGGAGCGTCGTAGTGGAAGGGGAGACGCGCGAGGTGTACGATCAGATCCCCCGAAACGTAGCAGGAAAACTGATTGACTGCATCGAATCGGCGGAAATGAGTTACCCCGGTCTGTTCTGGGGTGTTCCTACGCTCGTCTGCATCGCAATCGGCGTGTTCTGCGCGATCGCAACGTATGAGCTCGACCCGATGACTTACGGCGTCGATGCATACTCAGTGATTGTGATTGTCGTTACGATCGCATATGCGGCGTGTGCAGTGATCTGTGCAGGCTTCTGGGCGACAGAAGCATTCATCCCCTGGATCAAAAGAGCATAACCGAACGATTCGCCCTTTACGACGAGATTGCACCTTCCATAAAGAAAAAACCTCCGGCTTGCCGGGGGTTTCTTCGTGTCTGCGTTTTTTGATTTTCAAGGTCCATATATACATAGTCCACAGAGTAACAGCACTTGCGCTCACTTCTATTCACTACAAATTATCTCAGTAAGCTCATTTTTGGTTTTTATGCCATCTACGTCCTAAAAACTCCGCGAACTGCCGCCGCCGCCAGAGCGTCCACCTCCGCCAGAAAATCCGCCGCCTCCGCCAGAATGCCCAGAATGGCCATGTCCGCCGCTAATGCCCGCGCCGCCTCCCGTAATTAAGCTAACACCTAGGAATGCAGAAACTAGATTGAAGATCGTTAGCATCATCGGGAGCTCATGCCAAGACTTGGCGCCGACCGAAATGCCATGGATTGCAATCGGAATCACAAAGAGCTCCATCACGAAAAATAATATCAGCTTATGTTTAAAGCTGCCCTCGCTGAACAGCGCGCCGAACGAACTAGCGAGTATACATAGAATGAAGCTAATAAAACTAAAATCTACTTCGCTTTTTATATTATTAGAAACACGAGTTGGCGCAACATTGCTGTCGAAGTTATATTCTTTTGCAACTTCTGCAAAGAAGGCTTTATAGCCATTTAGCATGCCTTCATCGAAATTATCATCCTTAAAGTAAGGGATCATATACTCATCTTGCAAGCGGCCAGTTTTTGCATCCGGGAGAGCCCCCTCAAGGCCGTAGCCTACCTCTACGCGCACCTGACGTTCTTCGAGTGCTAGTAGTATCAGAAGGCCATTATTTTTCTTTGCGTCGCCTATACCGTAGCTTCGGAATAGTTCCGTAGCATACCCCTCGAGGTCGCGCCCCTCAAGATTCGGCACCGTCACGACGACAATTTGCGCCGTGGTAGCTTCATCGAGCGCGCGACTTTGCGAAAAAATGTAATCTTCTGTATCAGCACTGAGAATGCCTGCCCTGTCGTTAACATAGAATCTCTCGCTTGGCGAAACGATAGCAACGACATTGATGGCGCAAAAACCGAATGCGACAAGCAATGACAAGATGGCGCAATAGAGTTTTTTCATTATTCTTTATTGGTATCAAAATTCACTTCTGGAACTTTAAGTTTCGATTCGTCGCTGACTTCGAAATAGTCTTTCTTCTCCTTGCCCATCATGCCCGCCACTATAGAGCTAGGAATAGTACTAATTTTCATATTGTAATCCTTCACGGCTTCATTATAATCATTGCGCGCGGTCACGATGCGATTTTCAGTACCGGCCAGCTCATCCATAAGACCGATAAAGGTCTTGTCCGCCTTAAGATCTGGGTAATTCTCGATAATAACATTCAAGTTATTAAGGGCGCTGTTGAGCTTATTATTGGCATCGCTCAGTTCCTTAATGCTGCTTGCCCCGGAAACGGCCGCACGCGCATCGGTTATTGTATCGATTACGCTTTGCTCGTGGCTCGTGTAGCCCTTAACGGTACTAACGAGGTTGGGGATCAAATCCGCGCGGCGCTCTAGCTGAGTCTTGATGGCGGAGGCTTTCTCGTCTACTCCTTGCTCAAGGCCAATGATAGAGTTATACGTTCCTACATATACACCGGCTAACACGATTGCAATAACCGCAATAATGCCCATGATTCCAATTGCCGCGATACCTTTTTTCTTCATACTGCTCCTTTTAATCACTAGTTGTTTATATTATATATCAGTAATCAGGCCATCTTTTGCTTTTTCATGTACAATAATCTTATGAATAAGTATGAACTGAAGAAATACCACATAGCAATCGCAATAGTCGCGGCCTTGTTCGTCGGTATTGTGATTGGTAATATTAATATTTTGCATCTAAGTACTGGCCTGCCGGCACTACCGCTGCCAGAAATAACCGACGGACAACGCGGCGAGCTGGGAATCGATAAGAATATCAACGAATCAAACATCGATAAGTATCTCGGCCGTAGCGATAGCGTTTATCGCGACATGCGCATGCTCAAGGACCCGGCCAATTACGAAGCAATTGACGGCGATAGTTATTTGTCTGGGTATGTTGATGGTTTTGAAATCATACCTTATCCGTATCTCGTCAATGTTGTCGGGCTCCCAGAAGCAGTCGGCAAATCATACGATGGCAAAACGCTGTTTACTCAAAACGACAAAAACGAATATGCGGCAAATTACGATGAATCTCAACGTATTCTAGAAGACATTTTTCCAAAAGATAAGAAGATCTTCCTCATGTGCGGCGGTGGTGGCTATGCCGGTATGACAAAGAGCATGCTCGTAAAACTTGGTTGGGATTCCAGTAAAATATACGTCGTAGGTGGATATTGGTTCTACGAAGGCGAACATGACGTAAAAGTCAAAAGCGGCGAGGGCGAAAACGCTAAATATGCCTTCTGGAAAGTTCCATACCACAACATAAATTTCGACGATTTGACCGAGAAGAAAAGTGAGTAAAAAGAAAATCGACCCACGGCCAAACAAAATAGCCATCATGGCTATAGCTATCTTCTGTGTCGCAGTGTTCTTTGGTGGCTATTTCCTCGTTCGCGGACTGACGCCAAAGGAATTTCGCCTAGACGAAGAAATGTATGACAAGAGCGAAGCGATCGATATAGACAAAGGTACATACGAAAAACTAATCGCCGACAAGAAGTCTTTTATCATAATGATCGATAAGCCAGATTGTTTTACGACCGCCAACTTACGGCAGCGCATGAAAGAATTCCCAGAAGAGATGCAGTTTAAATATTATCGGATTATGTGGTCCCAGGCAAAAGAATCGAGTTTGCATGAATATGTTAAATTTGTACCGTCCGTCGCGATTGTTCGTGAAGGCAAAATCATAGATTTTCTCGATGCCGACTCCGCAGAAGATACGGATAAGTATAATGACGCTGAAGCTTTGCGAAGTTGGATAGACGAGTATATTAAGTTCTAGATATTATATTTTGCCATAAAAAAGGCCCTGCGTCATTTCGCAGAGCCGCCATCCTTAAGGAATGGCATAATTATCTCGTAATCGTGATGATTCTCGCCGACACCGAAGTGCCCGGTAGGAAGCCTCAGCAGCTCCATCTGGCGATCTTTCGTCTTCTCAGTCAGAGTGTCACGCGAACGTCTACGCTCGCCTTGCCTTGCGAGACGCAGCAGAGCGTCGTTGTTGACCAGATCGTCAAATATACTGAAGACAAGGACGTCGGGCCGAAACCCGAATTTTACGTGCGCACTGCTTGCGCATATTGACAGCTGATCGAGAACCAGCTGTAGCGAATATGCTGGACCGTCAACTTTCACGATTGGCAATTGCATCAGCCAACCGGTCGCTATGGAAAGACCCCATGCGGCAGGCAGTACCGGTATGAGCTTTCGCATTTTCGGCGCTAAGCTACGTGCGCCCACGCAAGGGTTCAGGCCGATCACCTTGTCGCATTCGCGCGCGACGCCCATGATGAGCTGGTAGCCCATCGAGACGGCGACGAATGTAACTTCTCTGTATTCGCGCTTATCGATATGTTCTTTAACTGCTAGGCGCGCAGCTTCGACGTCGAGTCCCAGATTACGGTATTCGACATAATGCACTGAGGTATCTGCTGAGATATCCCCACCTATGTGCTCCGTAATGAACCGAAACGGCTTTGCCGTCCGGGACATACATCCGCCAATTAGGTAGATTGCTTTGTCAGTAGACGTGCCGGCGTTTACATCATAGATATCTACGCCTCGTTTATACCAGCGCGTGACGTACCAGGCCGCATATGATACGGCGTTGGCTGCCGCAGCTACTACAATAACTCCTTTCAGTGACAATCATGTCACCCCCTTTCGAAAATAAAAATACAACACTTCACAAGTATCTTGTATATTATATCACATTTGGTAAATAATCGCAAGCGTTTTGACCGCCATGAGCGGTCTGATTCTGCAAAAGTCTGTGTCGTGGCTATGATTTGATAACGCTTTTGTCGATTGGTGGATTATTAGCATCGTCGCCCTCGGGAATAGAATCATTTAGTGGCCTGAGCTCCGGTATATCGACATCATCCGCTTTGATTTCAACTCGGTGCGCGACGCAGTGAGAGCTAGTTTCGACGGACACGATGAAACGGAAGTTGTGCGCAAAAGAGATATTAACACAACCCGAAATGCCACCAGCACTAGATTGAATATCGATACGCGCAATAGAACCACCGCCGCTCTCCTCGTTTTCGTCTAGATAGCGGGCGTCAATTTCCACATTGCCGGCCTCGCAGTAGGTATTATCGTACCAGCTGGTCGGCTGCGAGTTGGCGTTATTATACCCCGTCACCGCATTCTTAAGGTAGCGGCAGTCGCTTTGTGCGATTGCCTTTGGGCCATTCCTGTTATACAAGATTCCCGTGCCAAAGATACGAGAAGCCGCCATCTGCTCACTGTCGCTCAGCTCGTAATAACCGGATGGCGTCATTGAGATACCTTTTTTGACCTGCTGAAAAATATCATTGCCAGCCTCATTCCATACTGTAATAAAGAAGAAAATTGCCATAGCAAATGGCATCATGAACATTATTACAAAAAAGAACATCACGAACTTGAGCCCACCAGTAGAGCTTACGCGATTCACCCTATAGCTCCTGTCGGATATAGTTGAATCTTTTATGTCTCCTGGCCTAATTGGATCAGCCATAAAACCATCGCTCATAATTGCCTCCTTTTAGAACTTATTATATAGCAAAAGTAGAACACTAACGGAATGAAAAAGCCCCCTCGACCGTAGTCTTGGGAGCCTAGGTTTACAGTTACGATAAAATGTCATCTGCCCTGGCTATACACATGAAGCGTAGCAGTGACGTAATCGATAGCCTCGAGAGCCGCCTTCACATCCTTCGCTTCGTCTTCGGACGCGAAAGTTAGATAACCGCTAGTCTCATAATGATCATCCACGGGGCCAGCGCTGAGCTGGCGTCCATCCTCGGTTTCGTAGCAGAAGACTACGCCACGGCCACAGGGGTCAACGTTGTAAAAGAAATCCGGCTCCGGATTCTCATCGGTCCAGGCGGTCCTTCTGTGTACTTCGGACAGATTTAATGCAAGGCAGATCAGCTTGTATTCGCTGTCCATATTGCTGAATATGCCGCTCAGAGAAGGGTTCTCGGTCAATTCCGGAAATCCCTTTTTCGCGACATCACAGAACGCCTTGAAGGCTTCTTCCATCGAAGCGCTATCATCCGTCCTGTACGTAACTTGATATGATCTCCTACCTTTCATATATTACTCCTTTCTATTTGGTTTTTTGCCTCACTCTTGCCCACCTATTTGGTGGGTGAAAGTGAGGCTAAAAACCAAATAGAAAGGAGAATCATTTCGTAATCTGCAAACTACAAATGTTCTATATGGCAAACATAATGACCATATAGGTGTATTGTATCATATTTTATCATTCTTGTCAATACTGACACCTTGCCGAGCCTTTTTGAGGACCACCGAGCTAATTCGTGTAAGCAAAAAACGGAGCATCCCATAAATACTCCGCTTTTTTCTTTGAACGATGATTAGCCTTCGATGGCAATATACTTCTTCTCTTCCGGAAGCTCTTCCTTTGGCTCAGCTTTTGGAATAGTTAGCGAGAGGACGCCATCTTTATATGCGGCCTTAATCTCCTCTTGTTTAATATCTTCACCAACATACCAGCTGCGGCTCATCGATCCAAAATGTCGCTCCTTGCGAATAAGATGGCTGCCATTCTTGCGCGGCTTGCCGTTTTTGTCTTCGCGCTCCTCGATATCCTCGCTAGTTTCGGCACTGACGGTCAAAACGCCATTATCGAATTTAACTTTAATGTCTTCCTTTTTGTACCCTGGAAGTTCAATTTCAAGATTATATGCCTGTTCTGTTTCGCTTGCGTCTGTGCGCATTAGGCTACGCCCATTCCCGCCACCATTAATTGCTGGTAACATTGGGCGATGTCCAAAGAATCCGTCATCGAAATCATTGAACATTTCGTCAAAAAGGCTCTCGAATCCCGAATGAATCATCTTTTTCCTTTCGTTAAGTTTGTGTGAGTAAGTTAGTTGCTAACCGTTATATTGCGTTCGTGTCGGTTGCTTTCGCTTATGTTTTCATTATAGTCCATCGAGTTAGCACTGTCAAGCCCCGAGTGCTAATTTTTACGGTAGATTTTAATATTTGCGGCGGCATATTTTTTGTCGCTTAGAAGCTCAAGGTAAGATAACTGTGGCGGCTCGGGCGATTCTGGGTGAGAGAGAATAAAAAGCCCGCCAGGCACCAAATGCGCAACCAGGCCGGCCACAACGCCGTATTGCGGGTTATCGTATGGCGGGTCAGCAAAAATAATACCGTAGTCACCATCGGGGGCTCTCAAAATATTCGCAAGATCGGAAGCCTGAAGAGTCTGCAAGTTTTTCTGAATAGTCCGAATCGCTTTCGGATGCTTCTCCATGAAATCTACATGAGAGGCACCAAGAGACAGCGCCTCGATGCCAATTGCGCCACTGCCGGCAAACGCATCGAGAATTCGGCGACCCGGAATTTCGTTGCGAATAGAGTTAAAAATCGCCGCACGCTCGCGCTCGCCCATTGGATGGGTAGCCTTGGTCTTTGGCGTGTCGATTAGTCGACCGCCGTACTTACCAGAGATGATTCGAATTTGATTATTATTCTTCATGTTTGATTTACTTAGTTTAATGTTGTCAAACGTTGGTATTTGCGAACAGAGTCGCTTAATTCCTTATATTCTACCAAATCATAGCCGGTCTGCCGAAATTGTTTCACGAGAGCCTCCGCCCTATGGACTAGTTTCGTGTCGGTAATTGTTGCAATACGTAGGTCTAGCGCGCCATGCTGTAAAGAGCCGTACAGTTCGCCTGGGCCGCGCAATTTTAAATCAACCTCCGCCAAATAGAAGCCGTCCTGCGAGCGTTCAATTTCGCGCAATCTGCGCGTTGGTGCATCGGAATTTGAGTTGATTAAATAACAATACGAAGCGTCACTGCCGCGGCCAACGCGACCACGCAACTGATGTAGCTGCGACAATCCATATTGATCCGCATCGGCAATTACCATGACGGTGGCATTTGGAACATTCACGCCAACCTCCACTACGGTAGTGCTAACTAGAATATCTATTTCGCCTTTCGCGAACATTGTCATAATTTCGTCTTTTTCAGCTGGCTTCATTTTGCCATGCAGAAACGCAACGTTGTAATTTGGAAATTGATGTGCGAGTTTCTGCGATTCCTTTTTAACATTAGATAACTCGCTCGCACCTTTGTCGTCAATTTTCTTGCAAATATAGTAGGCTTGATGGCGCTTCTGAAGCTCCGCGTCAATTGAGTCCCACATTTGCTTCGTAGAGTTTGGTGAAACGATTTTAGTCGTAATTGGCTGACGGCCAGCTGGAAGCTCGTCGAGGATAGAGACGGAAAGGTCGCCAAAGATAGTTAATTGCAACGAGCGCGGAATAGGCGTGGCCGTCATGGATAAAAGGTGTGGCATCGTATGTGCTTTTGCGAGAAGTTTTTGGCGCTGCATTACGCCAAAACGATGTTGCTCGTCGATGATTGCTAGGCCAAGATTCTTAAACTCCGTATCATCTGTTATGAGAGCATGGGTGCCTACAACTAAATCGGCCTCGCCAGATTTGATGTGCTTTTTTAGTTCAGCCTTGCGTTTGGTGGAGCCGGTAAGTAGCGCCACGCTTAGTTGATTGCCGAATAGCTTTGAGAGCGATTCGGCGTGCTGAGTTGCAAGCACCTCCGTCGGAGCCATTATGGCCGCCTGAAAGCCTGCGCGAGCGGCTACAAAGCAGCTGAGTGCAGCCACCATGGTCTTACCTGAACCAACGTCGCCCTGTAGTAGGCGGTTCATAGGAATCTCTTGCTCCATATCCTGGATTATCTCCCAAGTTGCACGACGCTGCGCATTCGTGAGCTTAAACGGCAGCCCTTCAATAAAAGACTTCAGTGCGCCCATGTCGCCCTCGATTGCTTGCGTGTGGAGTTTTTGGTTTTCCTCGCGGTTAAGCCTTGCAGCAAGCAAAAGACTGAATAGCTCTTCGGTGGCGAGATATTCTCGACCCTTCTTCGCCGCATCGACAGTCTCTGGAAAATGCACATTAAAAAGGGCGTCCGCTCTGCCGGGATAATTAGGTATCATGTCGGGAATTAGAGCGATATTATTATCGATAGTTTTGATAAATTTCTTGAAATCTTGCGATTTTATTGAGCCGCGCGCTGGATAGACTGGCTGGATTTTTGCCGTGCTTGCCTTGGCGTCATAATCATCCGCCAAAGTAGCGGACGGATTGGATATTTGATAATACCCATGCGACAAAGCCATCGTGCCAGAAAAATAATAGTCTTTTCCCGCATCAAACTGTTTGGCGCGGTATGGTTGATTAAACCAAATTGCTCGAATAGCTCCAGACTTATCGCGCAGAGTGGCTTCGACTAAATTCAGATTGCGCCGCATGCGGCGTAGCCTTACGTTTTCAACTTTCGCCTTTACGGTGACTTTTCCTGGCTTTAGGTCGGAAATGTTTTGAGCCTGTTGGAAGTCTTCATAGTCGCGCGGCAAGTGATAAACCAAATCGCGAAGCGTAAAAATACCGGCCTTATGCAAAACTTCGGCCGTTTTAGGGCCTATGCCCTTCACCTCCTCGACAGGCGATGCCAAATCCATATCTTTATTATATCTTAATCGTGCGGTTCGGTCGGAGAGTTTTCGGCACGCCATTTTGCGATTTCGCCATGGTTGCCACTGAGTAATACTTCCGGCACGCGCATGCCGCGGAATTCTTCTGGTCTGGTATATTGCGGATACTCATAATTGTCGCCATCGGAAAAACTCTCGATTTCGGCAGAAGTTTCACCGCCAAGTACGCCCGGAATCAGACGCACGATTGAATCTATTACCGCCATGGTCGGTATCTCGCCGCCAGTCAAGATAAACTTGCCGATTGATACTTGATAATCTACCAAAGTAACAATGCGCTCATCGTAGCCTTCATAGTGTGGGCAAACAAAAATATAGTTTTGATTTGCAGTCGCCAGCTCTTTTGCGCGAGCCTGATTCCAGATACGACCCTTAGGAGTCATTAATACTACTTTAGCCTCCGAATTTCGCGCCTTTGCGTCTTCGACGGCTGCGAATATCGGCTCAGGCTTTAGCAACATGCCGTCGCCGCCGCCGTATGGCGTATCGTCTACTTGGCGACGGGGGCCAAGGCCGAATTGGCGCAAATCTATCATTTCGAATTCGACCAGACCACGATCCTGCGCCTTCCAGAGCATCGACTGGTTGAAAACCTTGTCGAACATTTCTGGAAATAATGTAATTACGGAAATCTTCATTGTTTTTGGACTTTTACCATGGCAGGGCGAATAATTACTCCGTCGTAGTAGTAGCCAGGGCGCAAGGTCTCGCCAATTACTTCTTCTTCGCCGTCACCCTCGACCATCACGGCATCATGTAAGTCAGGATTAAAGGCCGAACCGGCTTCGGCCGGTATCTTGGTCAACCCCAGCTCCTTTGTGGTTTTCTCGAAACTTTTGGCTAGGGGACCGAGCGTGTCTGGGTTCGCCGCAATGGCGCGTTCAATATCGTCTAGCAAGGTTAGTATTTTTTTGACGGTAGCAAATTTTACTGCGTTGCCATATTGCTCTTTTTGAACCTCAGTTTGACGGCGGAAGTTTTCGAAATCTGCGCGCGTCCGCTGGAGGTCCTGAATTAGCTCGTTGATTTTATCATTCTGAACGTCATCGACGGTCTTCTTATGATTCTTCGCAACTTTGGCCGATGTCTCTGCGGCACTGATGACCGCTTCACCAATATCCTCCTCATCACTCTCAGGTTCTTTGCGCGGAGCCGCACTCCCGCCAGGGCCACCGTTTGGGTTGCGTTTTTCTTTGTCTGACGCTTCGCTTTGTGGCGTTTCGTTATAATCTTGATCTTCATTCATAAATAATATCCTCCAACATTATGCCAGCATGACGCACGAGCGACATGACGCGTTTATATGATTGCCGAGTTGGGCCAAGCACACCAATATAGCTCCGATCAGAGTATGGCGAGCGAAATCGAGAAATTATCAAGGATACGTTAGAAGCCTTACCAACAGGATTCTCGGTGCCGATATATACATTGATAGCTTCGTTTGGCTGAACCTCCATTAGCCATGGCTTTATATTGTCGAGCAATTTACCTACAGCCTGCACCTGCGCGGTCTGCAAAAACTCTGGCTGCGAGAACAGATTGCCGAATCCTGAAATATATATTTGATCGCCAATAGTCGCTAGGCCAAGATTGCCTGTTAGATTTACGAGACTATCAACGGCAGTACGGATGGCATAGTCTGCGCGAGTTTGCGCCTGAATACGCGTTGCAAGAGCCCTAGTGGGACGATCTTCTTTTTCGACTCTGTAATTAGGGTTAGTATCCTCTTCGTGGCTAATTTTCTCTTGAAGAGAGTTTACATAAAGTCGATATCCCGCATCGGTAGGAACGCGACCAGCAGATGTGTGTGGCTGCGTAATATAGCCCATCGCTTCAAGCTTAACCATCTCGGAACGAATGGTGGCCGATGAGCAATCAAAAAGCTTCGCTAAAGTAACGCTCCCCACTGGCGTAGCCAGTTCTGCATATTCCTCTATTATTGCGTAAAGAATCTCGCGTTGACGATCTGTCATATCTTTATTTTAGCCCCACTAGCACTCTTGGTCAAGGTTTGCTAACTATTCGGTCGTGTAAGATCGGCTCACTGGCATATGGTAATAGGAGCTGGTTTTCTTGAGATAATCTGCACGCTCGGATGTTTTATGTTTGAGTATGTCTTTATATATATTATTATTTGAAGAATTTTGTTTATTGCCGAGATTATCGTAGACATAAAACGACTTGCCGAACACTACTGCGTAACCGTCACGTATGTATACTTCTTCGCCTGGGTTAACAATTGAAATTTCTTTTTTGTTAAAGTTGTACAGACGACGGATGCCACCGGTATGATATTCCATTACATATTTGCCGTACGTATAAACACCTTCAGCCGCGCTAGCTAAAACATCACCAGTGCTTAAATCGTATAGACGATACTCGCTGCTCTCGCGCACAATGATATATTTGCCAAGCACATCTTTCATGCCGTTATAGGCCACATGATTAATATCGTGATAGAAACGGCTAACTTTATTAGGGATTACTTGATGATTGTCGTTAATAGAAAAGAGCCCATACTCTTCAGTTGCTGGATTGAGGATTGCGTAATATTTACCACTCCCCCATTCGAATACGCTCATAGAAAGATAGTCGATACTATTGTCGATGGTAGTCGTAGTGGTCGTGTTGTTTTTTGCATCATAGACAATGAATTTACCATCGTGAATGATCATACGCTCGTTCTTAACGATGTCGGCCATCTTTTTGCAATCTTTATGCGTACATTTATACCCCTCGATAGTTGGTAGCGGATCTTCGACATTTTGGCAGCTCGTATTGTTTTTGTATTCTTCCCTATCGCAACAAGATTTACTAATTGTGCCATCTTTATTCACGCAGCCATCCGTATCTGGCCCGACATTAAGGCTCTTAACAACTTCGACAATTAGCCAAATAAGTGCCACTGCGATAATAATCCCGAAAATCACCAACGCGACTTTTACGGCAGTATACTTGTTATTTTCACGACGAATCGCAGCTTGTTGGCTTTTTAGCGCCTGAGCATTATAGGCCTGCTGAGCGGCAAGCTCTTTTTCGGCTACTTCGCGCGCCGATTCTATGACGCTCTGCGTGCGTACATTTTCGTAAGCATTTGGATTATTACTTTGGGGCGGATTCTGGTTCTGCGGAAACCCACCGTTATTCGCATTCTGATTGTCCATAACTGTTTTTATTATATAATATTTTCATGGATGAGAAAATTGAAATCATTAAAAAGTGGCTCGGCACGGGCAGTATTAATGTGTTCGGCATGCCATTTTCCGGCAAAGACACGGTCGGAGTGCATCTCGCTGAAGTTCTTGGTGCAAAGTTTCTAAGTTCGGGAATTATCATCCGAGCGGTCGAAGACGAAGATAAGGAAATGAAGAAAGAGACTGATTCTGGCCAATTAATAAATTCCGATAAATTTCGCTCTATCATCTTGCCATATTTCGCAAAGGACGAACTATCCAACTATGCGCTCGTCTTAAGCAGCGTAGGTCGATGGGCGGGCGAAGAATACGACGTAATCGAACACGCGCAGAACTCTGGGCATCCAATCAAAGCTGCAATTTTGCTTAATCTCTCCGAAGCAGAAGTCAGAGCACGCTGGAATGAAAGCAAAAATCTTCAAGATCGCGGAGATCGCATCGATGATCGCGACGAGAAGGTTTTAGATACGCGAATTAATGAATTTCTAAACAAGACTATACCGGTAATCGAGACTTATCAAAAACGCGGGTTAATAGTGCCCGTTATGGCGACCGGATCTAGAGATGAGGTTTTCGCAAACGTAATCGACGCACTGGTTCGTCTAGCGCACAACGAAGAGCGCAAAGTCACCATGCTCGACGAAAGTCGCAACATTGCCAATAGTGTAGGTGAAATTAATATTCGCGAAACAGCCGAACAAACGGAAGAGACTGAAAATTAATCTCTTTTGAGCATCACCGTAAACGCCTCGCTCGGAATATCTACTTTTCCGAAGCGCTTCATGCGCGCTTTGCCGCGTTTTTGTTTCTCCATCAGTTTTGCCTTTCGGTCGCGATCGCCAGTATGAATCTTTACCGTAACGTCTTTACGAAAAGCGCCAAGCGTTTCGCGCGCAATAATACGCGCACCGATTGCCGCCTGCAACGCAACTTCGAAATTCTGGCGCGGAATTACTTCTTTGAGCTTTTTTGTGACCGTACGGCCGATACTGTCAGCTTCGCTTCGGTGCGCCATCACGCTTAGGGCATCAACGCGCTCGCCGGCCACTAGGAAATCTACGCGTACAAGATCCTCGGCATAATATCCGCCAAGCTCATAATTGAAAGAAGCATACCCGGAGGTTGCTGATTTGAGTTGATCGTAGAAGTCTGTCAGCAAGTTTGCCATTGGCGCTTCAAAATCGATAACGGCGCGTGTGTCAATATATGAGATATTTTTCTGGATGCCTCGCTTGCCGACAATTAACTCGAGAATTGGGCCTATGTATTCTTTCGGCGTAATAATTTCACCTTTCGCCCACGGCTCGCGAATCTCTGCGATTTTGCTCACATCGGGCAAGTCGGAAGCAGAGCGAATATCCAGCTGCTCACCATTCGTTAGTGTTACATGATAGTCGGTCGATGGGTTCGTAATAATTAAATCAAGCTTGAATTCGCGCTCAAGACGTTCGCGAATGATATCCATATGCAATAATCCCAGAAATCCAATACGAAGCCCGAAGCCAAGCACGGGCGAATTTTCCGGCTCGTACTGCAACGCTGAATCGCTAAGGGATAGTTTTTCGAGCGCCTCCTTTAGATCTTTGTATTGATCATTGCTGACTGGAAAAAATCCCGCATAGACAAATGGGCGAACATTTTTGTAGCCGGGGAGCGCAGAGCTAGCTTTTTGTTTCGTCAATGTAACAGTATCGCCCACTCGTGCTTCGCGAGTAGCCTTAAGATTAGTGACAATATAGCCAATCTCGCCGTCTTTTAGTTGACCGCGGGGGGACATTTTAGGATTAAGCACGCCAACTTCTAGTGCAATGTCATTCGAGCCGGTAGCCATCATGTGAATGTTGGCATTTTTGGGGAGATTGCCACTAAACATGCGGATATACAACACGACGCCACGATAATCGTCGAAGTAACTATCAAAAATCAGTGCCTTCACCTCGTCGGAGTTCGATTCTTTTGGCGCCGGCACTTTTTCAATGATTGCATTAAGAACCGCCTCAACATTCTCGCCGGTCTTTGCAGATACTTTTATGATGTCTGACTCTTCGCAGCCTAATAGATTAATAATTTCCGCAGTGACACGCGGAACATCGCTAGCTGGTAAATCTATTTTATTGATGACGGGGATAATATATAAGTCTTGCTCGAGTGCGAGATAGACATTAGCTAGAGTCTGAGCCTGAATGCCCTGAGTGGCATCGACCACCAAAATCGCACCCTCAACGGCCTGAAGACTACGCGATACTTCATAAGAAAAGTCGACATGCCCTGGCGTATCAATCAAATTCAGAGTATATTCTTTATACTTCATGCAAACTGGCGCAAGCTTAATTGTGATTCCCTTCTCGCGCTCCAGCTCCATCGAATCCAGTAACTGAGATTTCATCTCGCGTTTTGCGACCGTACCGGTTATTTCAAGCATGCGGTCAGCTAACGTCGATTTGCCATGATCGATGTGCGCAATGATACAAAAATTACGGATTTTATCTTTATCCATGCGTATATTTTACCACGACAGGGGCGGATTACCGAATTCGCCAACTCTGAATCGCTACTCGCGACAAAATGAAACTGTTTTATCGTAAACCTTTTCCGGCATTGTCCAATCTTCAAAGATTGGCTCCTGTACGAAATTATCTATCGGGTATGCTTTTTCGAGGTTCTTTTTTCTATCTACGCACACTTCGGAGTCGGTCGAATTCTTAATAGTTTGAAGCTGCGGCGCAATTGCGCGGTAGTAGCTAAAGGCAATGCATGTGCGATAGATCACCGCGAAAGTGCTAGCGCAAATTAATACAGCCATAAACACCATTGCCAACTTTTTATTTATTTTCTTATAGTCAAATTCTCTAAAGTAGTGATAGAAAATATAAAGGACTAATATTATTCCAGTTATGTGCGCAGGAAAATATAGGCGAGTAAGCTGTTTAATTTGCGAAACGGAAAGCCAATACGCAAACATGAAAGAAACTAGTGCAATTATCGTTCGCTTCTCTGCTATTGTCCATTTCTTAAACTTAACCCGCCAATGTTTTTCGGTAAGCATAACGATTGCTCCACAGAGAATTATAGGTAGATATAGCGGTCCAACTATATTATTGAAGTTTGATACCATATGGCCAATTATCTTTGCGAAACTCTTTGCTGGCGACGTCATAATGTCCGAGATGCTAACATAGTCGTACATCAAAGTATAATTACTGTTCGTATAGCCGGAAACGCCGGGCCCAACGATATAGCAAAAAGCTACACCAATCATTAATCCGACTAGCGCCGCAATCTTCCATCCCCTGAGATTTTGGCTAATTACATTTTTTTGTTTTTCGATAAAACGTAAATATAGATAGTACAAAATATATGCTAGTAAGAACGCAATTGGAGTTAGATTATGCGAGATGCCAAACATAAAGCCGGCAACAAGCATCCAAATCGAGAATAGCCAACTATGTTCGCGCTTTTTATAGACATTATTGATAAATGGCAGACAAAATAGTACCGTAGCGATGCCAATAAATAGGTAATTATTGATTAAAGAAAAGCCCCGATATAGCACTTTTGCATGGGCGCTATATATGAGAATAACGAAGAGCATATTTGCAATAATTGCGTCTTTTATGTGCAGATGCGGCCTGCGCCGAAATATATACAAAAGAATAACATACGCAAAGACGACAACGAGTGCGATATTCAGAAGCCTAAAAACAAAATTACTGAAGCTGCCCTCGAATGAAGTATAGGAATAATACTTTATGATTACATATTGATAAGCGTCACTGGCACGTCCGCTCCATTTAAACCAGCTGGCCGCGCTCTCGATTACATTTGGCGTCTGATTTGCACCTTGCGCCATATCTTCGCCCGATGTTGTCATCAGAAAATACGAATTAACAAAGAATAGCACCGGCAATACATATAGCAGTATTGCTATGATTTTATTCCGTTTTCGGGCTTTATTTTTCATCTACTTTAATAACGAAAAGATTATCACTAGGATAGCCACAACGACGCGATACCAACCGAATGTCTCGAGAGAACCCTCTTTTTTGAGATAATTCATGACGAATTTTATTGCGATCAGCCCAACAATAAAGGCGACAACGTTTGCGATTAATAGCGTTAGCCAATTTTCTGCGATATATGTACGCGAAGAACTGCTAAGAAGGCTCTTCAGGATTACGCCCGCCATTACCACTATGCTAACTAGGAATGAATAATCGGCGGCCGACTTATTGTCCATACCGGCCACACGGCCAGCAATTATCGTCGTACCAGAACGCGAAGTTCCAGGTATCAGTGCGAAACATTGCGCAACGCCAATCGCTAATGCCTTCTTGGGCGTAAGCTCTTTTTCGCTTTTAATTTTTTTGCACTTCGGCAGCTTTTTGATAACAATCATCACAATACCGACTAGCGCCATCATCGTCGCAATTACCGGCAAACTCGAGAAGAACGGACTACTATCGATTAAATCATTAAGCAGTAGTGCCGCAATCACGACGGGAATGCAGGTCAAAATAACGTTGAGGGCGAATTTGTAGTTATGTTCCACGAAAATTTCACGCAATATCTCGACAATTCGCTTGCGATAATAAATCAGTAAGACTAACCACGTACCGAGATTAATGAATTCCAAAAATAGGTGAAAGCTTTCAGGATCGGCACTGACGATATTGCGCATTATTTCAAGATGCCCGGAACTTGAAACTGGAATAAATTCCGTCAGACCCTGCGTTAAACCGAGCCAAATCGATTGCCACTTCCCTATCATTTTGCTTCATACCTCCCTGTATGTTTTTTGCCGTCATATATTAAAGTTGGAATACCTTTTGCATGAATGTCGTTTACGACGATATTGTTATTTTTGCTGATGATCTCATCGATTGCATCTGAAGTTACGCGCTCCGATATTTCATTAATAGCCTTGTCATCTAGTCCGAATTCTTTTAGCCACTGCTTGATAATTCCCCGCATCTGTTCGCTGGAATAATAATCATTTATGGCATCGAGCCATGCGCCACGTTCTGGGTCTTTTTCGGTATAGATTCGCTTCAGTATTTTGAATGCGATTGATTCCGTCGTAGTGTTTTGTTCTTTCTCGTTTACGGCATAGACATAACGTGCAATCAGTTCCGAATTAGGATATTTAAACTTGCCGTCGTTATCTTGAATTGGAAATACTACCAATTTTACGTCGTATTTCTCGAAGAAGCCAGAATCTAGCTGAGCTTGAAATGATTGCTTACAGACAATGCACCCCGGGTCGTAAAAATCGATCGCTGCCGGTTTACCCTCATTTTTGATTTCTACGGCAGTTACGTCGAAATTGCTGGGATTCCAATCGCGAAACTTGTCTGGAATTGCGCCAAATATCTCGCCCCAATCACTAAACCATAGGCCGATATATTCTACCGGGTTGCTAGCTTCTGTATTATTGTCAATACTGCAAACCTCTGAACCAAGCGAGCACGCCTCGGCATGCTTGACGTTGCAAGTACCAAGTGAATATAGGGCGAGGCCAGCTTTTGCCCCTTCTACGAGCGACCAGACTGTAATAATGACGATTAGAATTGAGCCAGCCTCAATTGCCGCCGAGACTGGCTTGACCCATTTCGGATGACGAATGATTAGTTTGCTTAGGACGGTATTTTTTACATCGTCGCCAAATCCCGTCTCGCATTTTTGGAGAGTTACGCGCTTGCCGACGCAACCCCACGATTTTTTCAGGGTTTTTAGGTATTGCTTGCCAACTTTTGGTTTGAAGATTGAAATAAATGCGACAAAAATACCAATAATTGCGAGAATAATAAACGCCGCTATACAGACCATTAGCCCAACATCCTTTCGAAGACCTCTATCGTCTTATCGATATCCTCGGGACGAATGTGGTATCCCATCGAAAAACGAATTAGTGGCGGATAATGTTTGACGTGATCGAGATAGTAGTGAACGCAGAAATATCCAGTCCGCGCCATGATGCCCTCGTTGGACAACGCTCCGCCAACTAGATGAGAATCAAGACCGTCAATATAGAAGGAAATGGTCGGGTTCGGTTCGCTATTTACCAGATGAATCCGCTCTTGGCCGCTTAAATAATCAAACAGGCGCTCATACTGGCGATGAAAGTTTTCTTTATCCGCCTTCGAGATACCATTAAGCCACTTGATAGCTTCACCGAAAGCGACAATTTCACCCCAAGCTTGCAGCCCGGACTCGAACTTCGTATAGGCATGATTAGCCGACTCGGCGGACAGCTTATAACTGTCTTTGTCTACATCGTCGACCATACCGCCACCGATAAAGCTCGTCTCAATTTTCTTAAACAAATCGCGGCGGACAATCATAAAGCCGAGCGATGGACCATACATTTTATGCGCCGAGCTACAGATAGCATCGGCCTCGGTTTTGTACAAGATTTCTGGACTATGCGCGAGTGCCTGCGCGGCGTCGACGATAATCACACCTTTTTGCTTATGAACTTTTTTGATTAGCTCCTTAATATTGCTTAGTTGGCGGCCATCAATATTCGATGCGCAGTTCACAACAACGAGTGCCTTCGTGAAATCGTAATCGTCGAGCTCGATTGAGCCGTCTTCTTCGCGCACCATAACCTCGCGCGGAATGCCGTGGCGCTTCGCGAAAGTCATCGTGGAGAGGAATGGCGAATTATGCTCAATATCAGACGTGACGACTTTTTCGAAGATTCCATCTTTGAACTGATCGAGCAAAAGATTAATGCCGTATGTAGTATTAAGCGTGAATGAAACTGAATAATCTTTTGACTTGAGTTTGAGGTATTTCAAAATGAGCGCACGGGTTTCCTCGACCAACTCATCAGTTTCTCGGCCCCAGGCATATTTTACGCGCTCGCCGCAGGAATTATGTTGCGTATAGTAGCGATTTAGTGCGTCGATTACTGGTCGCGGGCGCAAAGATTGGCACGCAGAGTCTAGATACACATCGCCATCGGATAGATAGTCAAAATCTTTCACTCACACCTCCTTAGTACTTTTACTAGTATATCATCCTTTGGGCTCGGCTGACCATAGAAGCTAAGAAAAAACCTTCGTCTTGAATAATCTCTGCTTTTGTGATATAATATAAGAATGTCGCAATAGTCAAGCAGTATTCGCAGAAGGAGGAAGAAAAATGGCGAATGAGAGCTTAACTTTAGAAACAGTCGCGAACAACATGATAAGAGTGCCCTGGTATACAATCTAGGCTGATCAGTATCTGAGCATGCTGCTATCGATGCCCCAGTTGCGTCGGCTCGGATGGGTCGATGAAGATGGATATAGGCGACACACCGCACAGTTTGACGGAAATGCTGCCATTATCAGCATCATAACCGTGAACAATGACGGCAAAGATTGCTATTTGATCCAGCGAGTCACGCTACCTAACGGAAGGTTCCACTACGCAAGGGGCGATATCAACTCATACATGCGGGTAAAACTGAACAAAGGCTAAGCCTTTCAATCCCGTAATTGCACATTTCGACACCCTCCGGAGAGACATAATCCGGAGGGTCATTTTATGTCGGAATTTGCATTTACTATAAACTACTATTTAGTAGTGGCGTTTTTAATGGTTTTATTGTATTATATAGACAGATGCGACGTGCTCTTTTTGAGAGAGGAGGTGATTTTAATGATTTTTATCGAAAAGAGAGCTATTAACGACGTCTTCGAGGCGATCTATGAAGCGATCCACTCTGGAAAGCACGTAATAATTACTGACGCCGCATTGAAGAGATTATGGGAAAAGACCCGCACTGTGGAAAAAAGTTTACTGAGGCGCTCCATAATAAGCAAAACTCGCCCAAATGGGGATAGAGAGATTGTGCCATTAGCGGAACGCGTCGTGTTCATGAATAAACGTGAACATTGCGTTCAGTTAGAACGCGAAAGATACCACAGATTCACAACGGTGCTTTCATTCTGTAGTAAGCATACAGATTGGGAGGTGGAGATTATTCCCATGCAGTCGCCGGAAGGTTCTCCTACGGATTTCTTTGTCGCTGGCATTCATCGCAAAGACGCGACGAAGCCATGGACGGACATCCCTTGGGATAGCGACTGGAATACTACAGGTTTCCTCGCAGGTAGCGAGCGGGAACCGGTAGTAATCGTATTGCCATAAGCCGCGGAATCATTCCGTGGCTTTTTTATGACTAGTAAAAAGACGTCTTCAGCCTGATTTGCTAAGTAGATTGACTGCTTGACTAATGCATATTTTGTTCTATAATTATATTATTGCTAGAGTCGATTTTTTATCCAAAAAGGAGGGGTCATAAATGGATACGATGATTCAAACAGCAATCAAACAACTACGTCAGGGCAAAATCTACATTCTGTCCGAACATTGGTACTGGAAACAGCTAACTGATATAGCTGCGACTGGATGCATCGACAGAAGAACTGTCGACAGCAATAACAAGCAGTTATGCCGAGCTAGGACGATTATCGGGCGAAAAGAAAACAGGATTGTCGTTAATAGCATTTTGCTTTGCGACAATAGTAGCCTCTTAGGCGACTACCGTATTATTACCAGTATAAAAACACCCGATTGCACCTTAAAGACGGGAGTCGACATGAGGATGTGTAAGCTCTGTCTAGAAGCTGCAAATAGCGCAAAAACTAGATTCTGCCCCATAGAGTCCTTGACTATATGGCTTATCGAGGCGCTAAATGCGACCAAGCGCAAGGCATTCAAAAGATATCTCGGACTATATATGACAATTCTTGAATGGGCCGACCAAAACGCGCAAGACTCCAAAGACGTTGCGCAGCGTATTGAATGCAGTATACCGCGATGACGTATTGCGCAATAGGCGAAACACCTCCGGCTTGAAAGGGCCGGGGGTTATTTTTTCTTGTCTTTCTTCCCGTCTTTTAGGAATTTGCGAATTAGTACACAGGCTATTGCTAAGCCGACAACGAAGACCGCACATAAAGCCATGACTCCGGAAATATCGTCTAGAGTATAGGCGTTATTAGGCAACGGTTTTGGCTTGCGGCCACCGCCATTACTGCCGTTATTGCTATTATTGTTGCTACTGTTGCATTGCTGACAGTTGCAACAATTAGAACAGTTACATGGTTTGTCATCCTTATAGCCTTCCGCCGTAAAGACCCAATCTACCTCTCCGGTGCGATGCATATATTCATTACCGAGCGTCTTTGGCACAATTAATTCCACTTTCAGCGTAGTGCTAGCGCCGTTTACGAATTCGCCAAGGAGTACGTTGTTCCTTAGTCCATCGAGCTGATCAGGTGAAGAGTTATATATTAGGTTGCCGCCATTATAGACGCGCATCGATAATTGCGACAAGAAGTCCGACATGGTCGCAATGGTTTCTTTATCGGAGACTTCTTTCAAGGGCGGATTATTGGATTCATCATGCGTCTCGGCGCGAAGGTAGATTTTGACGTAGTCGTATTCTGGCGCCGTATTGCGGACCTTGATAGTTTCAGTGACTTTATCGCCCGGCATGGCATTCTTGAAACCGTCAAATAGGTCAGTATCGTTCCATTCTGAGCCTGGATAAAACACGAAATTATCTGCTCCGCCCTCAAAATAGACGGCAGAACTTAAAGCGCCAACATTTTGCGTTCCGAGCGCTACGAAAATTGAACTGAATAGTAAAATAGATGCGAAAAACTTCTTCATTTTACTCCTCGGGCCAACCTTCCGCCTCATAAACGTTATTGCCATTATTCGCTACTTGAACGCCTTGCGCTGTTAATTCTATATTAAACGAAGCATCAGCAAAGGTTGTAGCTAGACCTTTTGACAGCGACACTTCCGTAAATAGCGGCTCAGTAGTTTCGCCAGCTTTGAGTGCGCGATAATAATAGTAGTAACCATCGCCACCATTAAGCCAATTATGCGTATTATAATTAGCCATAATCGCATCATTTGGCGCGGGAACAACAGCGCCATCGGCATTTTTGACACTATTTTTCACAAGAATCCGCACCCAAACATCGCCGTGGTCAGTGTTTTTGACTTGCGGAATCTTGCTAAAAGTATCGCCCGGCATAGCGTTGTTGATATTCGTAAACGGAATCGGGCGCCCATCAACGCCAACTCGGTTAGTATTCTCAATCAAATCTATTGAAACACCGTCCGTAGTAATAACATTGTGGGCGCGATCCGATGTCACGAAGAAAGCAGAAGTACCACCAATCGTAGCCACGATTAGCAACGCGAGTGAGATTAGTAGTATCTTCTGCTTCTTAGACATGAGTTTATTCTAAATTCCGTTTAGTTATTTTGAGCAGCGTACGCAGCTACGGCGTCGTCAACATTAGCGATACCTTCGGCCTGAACTGCATAGGCATTAACGATTACTTCCCAATCGCCAGAATATTCAGCAAACGAGCCAGAATATTTACCATTCGTTACTTCCTGGCCGGTTGGTATATATACTTTGTCGCCAACCATTTTCACATCGTCATCGACATAAATTTGGCTGATTGCTGGAGAAGTAGTATAACCAGGTTCAACAATATCCTTGTGGGTTGAGCGTAGACGAGAATAGGTCTTATCGCCAACAGTAACTTCGTCAACATAAGTCATAAGACTCCACTGATGAGTGTCATGATCGTCGTAGACAGTCGCTATGCCACTATTTGTAGTGTAGCCATCAAGAAATGTCTTTAGCTGATTATAATGGAGAGCATTATTGCTTTCTTGAGTCTGTGTTTTCGAATTATAAAGAGCACTCGGAATCAGCATTTCAACCCAAACCCATGCCTTTTCGCTGTCATTCTTTACGGTAACAATAGCGTTCTTTTGCACCGCTATATCACTGTTCCCTGGCATTATCTTTTGGTTTTGCACGAAGGCATTACCCTGATGGTCATATTCTTTTAACTCAATGTCAACTTTACCAAGCGTAAAGGTGTTGGTCTCCGTTTCGGTATCCGTGAAATATGCCAAGGTGCCTGCGCTAAGAATAAGAGCGGAGATGCCGAGTACACCTGCTACTGCTAGAACTTTTTGCTTTGTCATTTTTTCTTGTTTTCCTTTCTTTATTAGTTACTTAAATAGCTAAATGCTTGTTGTGGCGTGCTGAAGCCGTAAGATTGTACCGCTTCGGCGGTCATTTTTACGATCATTTTGCCATTTCCGTCTACGAAGTTAGATAAATCAACACTCTCGTCTTTCAACACTTGCGTGCTTAAGCCAATATATTGGTAAATCGGCATAGTTGTCTTCATGCCGGGCTTGAGCGGTTCGCGACGCGTAAAGGTTACTTCTTTGTATTGCTTGCCATCAATTGTGCGATTCGCAAAGTTGCGGACAAATTCTGAGTCGCCAGGATCTTCGTCTGGCAATTTAGATGTGCCACCATAAGAGTATGTGATGTAATCCTTGCTAAATAGCTCTAGCGGGAAATACGCCTTGATGCGAACGTAGACATCGATGTTGCCATTATTAGTAACATAAGGCTTCATCGCGATCTGCTTGCCGGCGACGAGGATATTTGCGGAAGTTCCAAGCCATTCCTCATATGCTGTGTTGAGCTGCTCGGACATCGCCTTGTTGTAGTAAGTAGACGTAATATCCGAGTGCCAACGAAATAGCGTAATGTCCGTGTTGCCGACTAGGAATTGGTTTGTAACTTCGCTCGTATCTGTAAAGTACGAAAGGGTCGTCATGGAGCCGGTTACGCCCAACATGATAACGGCTAGAGATACAATCAGGATCTTTTTCTTCATTAACCTCCTTTCTCCCTATTAATATATGAATCTTTTAATAACTCCTTCATACTATTTTTTGCTCGCAGTTTTCTCCTTTCTTTTGTCATAAACAGTCGGATAGAATACCACGAATAGTAGGCCAATGGCGACTACTATCGCGATGTATAAGCCTGGCGGATGTTGAATATGAAATGCTAAGTACCCCAGCAGCGGGATGGAAAATTCTGGCCTGCCGAGAACGTTTTTATAGTGAACCTCTTTTGCGTCAGGGACATCGTTGGCGTCACCTTTGGTGCGAAAACGCTTGCCATTATCGGCATTGACAACTTCAACGATGCGGTGCGTCACAATAGTATTATTCTCGTCGGCGACGAAAGTAATTACGTCGTTTTCTTCTAGCTCATCTATATCGACCGGCTTAACATAAATCAGCGAGCCGACGTGGTAATTTGGCTCCATCGAGCCCGACATGACGGTGTATATTTCGTAGCCAAATAGGCGGAAAACGACTAGTAAGATTGAGAGTAGCAGAACGAAACCGACCGCAATGGTGGTAAATATACCCCAATAACGTCTCCTCATCCTACTCCTATCCACGTTTTTATTATATTCATTATGCTTATTTTTTGCAACAAAAAGCCCTCGTCCGATAAGCTCGGGCGAGGGTCGACAAATGTTGATAGTAGCAATCAGCGCCCCTCCCCCCGCTACGTACATCACGAGCGGAGAGAGGGGACAGAACGGAGGGGATTACTAATGAACGACGCAGACTGCGAGCACTCCAGCAAGAAGCACAGAGAAGTTCACGATATTCGAAAACGTTACCGCATACTCGGCGTCGTATTTATCGTTGTCCTGATCAAATATTGCGGTAGCGATGAAAACTCCGGCCTGCACAATGATCAGGAGTGGTATCATGGCCGGACCGCCATACTTCTCCATAACAGAGAACGGATCTAATACCGCCAGAATGACCGCAACAAGAGCTGTAATGGCGACAATGCATTCTCCGTTGCCAGTGAGCTGGCTCATCACGACAGTAAACAGCGCCACCAGCGTTGCAATCGCCACTGCGATCACGAATGTAATCGTGCGGGCTTCACGCAACGGCCCGATAAACATAAGGCCAATCGCAGAGATTGTCGTAATCATGGAGCTGGCGGCATATGCAAATCTGTTTTTTATACGATCTGCTACAAACAGCGCCCCAACACATACGAAAGACAGGAGACTCTTACTGATCAGGTTGGCCGGCACCCTTTTAAATATGAATGCTGCAGCCATAGCGACGGCAAGCTGGACCACTGCCATAAGGGCAGACGTGGTCCTAAACTCGCGCAGGTGCATAGGCGAGGAAGTCTTCTCTTCCTGGCTTTTTTCAAACTTCATTTTAAAACGCAACATTTACACCTCCAAAATATAAAAGATCGGTGGGCACAATTACCCATTGCTACTTTTTACATTATAGCATCTAGTGGACGGCTCGTCAATATTATTACTACATGCCATAGAGCCCCCCAAAAAAAATACAAAATCAAGACACGAAAATAGCCGCCCGACATTGTAGTCGGACGGCATAAATACAGTCTGCGTTTATTGGTTATTAGCGATGAATCACGTAAAGCGATCCATCGTTATTGACACACCGTTCGGGCAGGTCTCTTTGAGCCCCTCGAAGGTCTCGTAGATCGACCTGGGGTCTTCCCCGTTGAGAATCTCGAGCGCCTTCAGGACGACTCGACCAGCCCTCTCGGGAACAAGGTCGCCATTCTCGAGCTTAACGAACTGTTCTCCTTTAGCGAGCTGCCCGTCAAACTTTACTAATATCCGGTACCAAGGACCAGATATCAGAACGCCGGTATACTCCCCAACGCCATACACCTCGATACTATAAGAAGAAAGAACCATATAGCCGTAGTTGTTTGTTTGCGGGAGAAGAGTCATTTTTTCGGTCGTCGCTGGGTCTACGCGCCATTTCTGGCCATGCGCAAGAGCACGCAAATCCAGGCATCCGTCGCTTATATAGGCCGCAACGTCCTCCTGCGTAGAAATCCATCCGTCGCTAAAATTAGTCACGACAGGCGGCTGCTCCTCGGGATTTTCTGCCCTAATGACTTCCTCTGGGTCTGTCTTTGTGCGGAGATAGACATCCGCCAAGACGCCAGTCGGAGCCGTCTTGTCAAGGGCGTCAAAGCGCACCTCGAAGAAGTCGGGATAGTTCGCAAGGCTACTCATGGCCAGCGAGATTGCTCTCGCCATCAGCTCTGGAATTTTGCTTCCATTTTCCATGACGAATATATCGCCGGCCAATGGAAACGACATCCAAATCGTCACCCCGCGCCCGAGCTGCGCCTCAAAGTAAGGTCGCTCGGCATCGTCCCAGCTTCCATAGACTCGGATCTTCGACGTCTGACCTAGTTGGCTGTCGTCGTAATAATACGAGACGCCCCCGCCTTCGATGCTATCTCCGCCAACAAAACCGCGGCGCTTAGCCGTCTCGCCGAGCCAGAATTGATTGCCCATCGTTACAATGGGCGTACTGTCAACATCGTCCCAGGTTACCAGCTCGGTGTCGGGATTGTAGAGAACCTTGACGTCCGTATTGGCGGACTCACCCCACTGCTTGAGGCGCAGGAAACGAGCCTTCGTTCTCGCCGATTCTCCATCAGACGTCTCGAGGTAATATAAAACTACCTTAGCCATCAACGGAGAAATGTGGCTTCCGTCTTCCAGAACCAGCGTTCTGTCCTCGGGCGAGTCATGAAATTTCATATCGATTATACATGTGGGTGCAAAGATTCCGCCATGTATGTATGGACAATCCGAATCACTTCGGGCTCCATGGATCGTAATATTCGATCCGCTCTCTGGGACCATGTCGGCAGTAATCTCTTCCCCGGCAACCCCATAGCCATCAGTATGGCCATGAGCTTTCGCCATGCGGCGAAAATCGAGGTTATTCCCTTCGTCGATGTACGTCTCAATGTCGCCCTTCAGGAAGAAGTATCCTTCGCCGAATTGGACCCTGTTGCCAACTTCGTCAATCGCGGGATCGTAGTCCTCGAAGACGAAGGTGGGCCTCATGACCATTGTTTCAGGCTCAGGCTCTGGCTCGGTTTCCGCCGTAGCTCCGTATTGGTTAGCAGCGTGCATAAATGACACGAAAATCAGCGTGGCGCAGAGTATTGCCGCTGCGCACTTGAAGATTCTATTAGATTCTTTCTTCATCTTTCCCCTCCTTGGATGTATTTTAAAATTCTTCACTATACGCGACTGTAACTATATTATATCACACATCGGCGAAAAAATCAAGCATATGCTCTACCTAAAGCCCCTCTAATACCACAAAAAGCACCCCCTAGGTAAGGGATGCTTTAGATTCTTGGCGAGTTGGACTAAATATTGTCTAATTCGCCTTCGGCTGGCTCAGAATCGTCTGTGCCATCTACGGAATCGTCTGTGCCAACATATTGAGATAGCGGCTCAATACCAGTTCCTACAGGAATCTTGCGACCAATAATCACATTCTCCTTTAGACCCTTGAGGTGGTCGACGCGGCCAGAGATGGCGCTGGAGATTAGGACGCGGGTCGTATCTTGGAAGGAAGCAGCAGATAGGAATGAGTCGGAGTAGATAGATACCTTAGAGATACCGAGGAGCATTTGCGTATACTCCGCTGGAGTCTTACCTTCGGCGAGAGCGGCCGCGTTCTCTTCGGCAACCGCAGCCTTACTGACGATATCGCCAGTAACGAAGCTGGTATCGCCCGGCTCGTCGATCATGACGCGCGAGAACATCTGGCGAATAATGATTTCGAGATGTTTCGAGGAGATTTCATGGCCCTGTGCGGCATAAATCGTAAGAATATCGTTCAAGATATAGCGCTCGGTTTCCTCGATGCCCTTGTACTTCATGAGGTCCTGCAAGTTCAACGAACCCTCAGATAGGCGATCGCCAGGCTCGACGCGGTCACCGTCGTGGACGGTTAGGGCGAAGTCTACTGGTACGGAAACTTTGAGTGGTGCGCCTGCATTAGCAACAAGAACAATCTCGTCCTGAGTGAGCTCAGCAATACCGTCGAATGGAGCAATAATTGGGTCTGCACCCTTGGCTTTGCTTGCGATTACTGCGCCAGTCTTGACCGAAGCGCCATCCTTAACCTTAGCCTTGCGGCCATCAAGAATGAAGTGTTCCTTCTTGCCTGCGTCTGGCGTAACTTGAACAATATTGTGGCGCCCCTCTTCCCAAGTAGAGACAACACCGGCAATAGTAGAGATGTAAGCCTGACCTTTTGGTGTACGAGCTTCGAGAAGCTCTTCGACGCGCGGAAGACCGCGAGAGATAGCACCAGAACCGGCAACACCGGATGAGTGCTTCGTATCGAGCGTAAGCTGCGTACCAGGCTCACCGACGGACTGAGCGGCGATAACGCCGACTGGCTCATGATAGGCAACTGGCTGGCGGGTCGACATATCGATACCGTAAGCCTTGCGCGGCACACCGTCGTTGCATTCGGTAGTAAGAACGCTCTGAATCTTCAAGCTATCGATTTCCTCATCTGCAGCAATCTGGTCAGCAACCTCGCGCGAAATCAATTCGTCAGCTTCGAGGCCATACTTTTCGACCGCCTCGGCAGAGTAGCGACCATAAATACGATCAGCAAAGTTGATGCCGGTGATTTCGGACTCGCTCTTATAGATGCGGAATCCTGGATCTTCGGCTTCGGACTCAACCGTAAAGACATCCTGAGACACATCAACGAGACGGCGAGTGAGGTAACCAGAGTCGGCCGTACGAAGAGCGGTAGATACCTGGCCTTGGCGCGCACCGCGGGTAGCGATGAACGATTCGAGCGTATTGAGACCCTTCTTATAGCTAGACTTTACTGGAAGCTCAATTTCACGGTTAAAGACATCCACCATGATACCGATGGTCGCAGATGCAAGCTTAATATTACCTGCAGAACCACGCGCACCAGAGTTGGTCATGATAGAGATATTCGTGTCAAGGTGAGCAAGATTATCCTTAACGAGCTTAGAAATGTCGTCGTCAACCTTGCGCCATGCGGCTACGGTTAGGCGATAGCGCTCGTCTTCGGTAATGAGGCCATCCTCAAACTGTTGGCTAATCTGCGCTGCAACACCTTCACCTTCGGCAATCAGCGGTTCGACTTCTGGATAGTATGGATAATCGTCCTTAGAAGTAGATACGCCTGCTACGGTTTCGTACTTAAATGACAAATCCTTGATTGCATCAGCAGCCTCGACGGCGGCGTCGGCACCGAATTGGTTGAGGATATTCGCCATCACCTTCTTGAGGTGCTTGCTATTCTGAACTTCGTTATCATACGGATAATCCTTTGGCAAAACTTCATTGAAGAAGACGCGGCCAAGGGTAGTATCGCGCTTTTGACCTTTCGTATGGACGCGAATTGGCGTCTGGAGCTGGATGAGGCCCATATCGTAGGCGAGCTCAGCTTCATATACGCTAGTATAAGCCTTGCGCTCGGTCTGAGCGGACGGCTTCTCGTAGGTTAGATAGTAGCTACCCAATACGACGTCCTGTGTAATCGAAAGTACTGGCGCACCATCGGCTGGCTTCAAGAGGTTCTTGCCGGCAGCCATGAGCTCTTTGGCCTCTGCCTGAGCTTCGCTCGAAAGCGGTAGATGGACAGCCATCTGGTCACCATCATAGTCGGCGTTGAAGCCGTTAGCAACGAGCGGATGGAGCTTAATAGCTTTACCGTCAACCAAGCGTGGCTGGAAAGCCTGAACAGAGAGACGGTGTAGAGATGGAGCACGGTTTAGGAGAACGTATTTGCCTTCAATTACCTCATCTAGCGCATCCCAAATCACGGTTTCGCCCTGCTCAATCATACGAGAAGCAGAACGGATATTATTAGCATACTCATTCTTGATCAACCAAGATACGACAAATGGCTTAAAGAGTTCGAGCGCCATCTGCTTTGGTAGGCCGCACTCATTGATGCGAAGTTCTGGGCCTACGACGATTACTGAACGACCAGAATAGTCTACGCGCTTACCGAGAAGGTTTTGGCGGAAGCGGCCTTGCTTACCTTTTAGGAGATCCGACAAGCTCTTGAGCTTGCGGCGGCCATTCTGAGAGTTGGCGGTACGACCACCACGCGATGCGTTGTTGTCGATGAGTGCATCGACTGCTTCTTGAAGCATGCGCTTTTCGTTGCGCTGAATAACTTCTGGAGCGTTGAGGTCAACCAACTTCTTCAAGCGATTATTGCGGTTAATAACGCGGCGATAGAGATCGTTCAAGTCGGAAGTGGCAAAACGACCACCGGCGAGCGAAATCATCGGGCGAAGATCTGGTGGAATAACTGGAATTACACTCAAGATGAGATCAGTTGGCTTAATACCGGCAGATTGCATGCCTTCTAGAACTTTGAGGCGCTTCATGATACGCTTTTGTCTTTGTCCCTTGGCGCTCTCTGCTTCTGCGTGTAAATCGTCAACGAGTTTATCGAGGTCGATTTCTTCGAGAAGTTTCTTGATTGCGCTTGCGCCCATTTCTACGGTGATGAGATCCTCATACTCTTCATCAAGATTGCGATAATCAACTTCATTGATGACGGCGCCCTTCTTGAAGCTAGTCAGGATTGCCTTCTTGTTACGATAATCATCCTCTAATTCTTCAAGCTCTTTAGTCTGGGCCTCAGCGAGAGCTTTAACGTCGGCGTTGTCGGCCTTCGATTCGTTCTCGTAGCGAGCCTGAATGGCCTGGCGGGCGACATCGGTCTGCGCTTCGAGGTCTTCTAGGCGTTTATCGATTTCGGCCTGATCGGCATCAATAATGAGATATGAAGCAAAATATACGACTTTCTCAATATTTTTCACGGTGATATCGAGCAAAAGGCTCAATGCGGACGGCGTACCGCGCATAAACCAGATATGCGCAACCGGCGCGGCAAGCGTAATGTGCCCCATGCGCTCGCGGCGAGTAATGCTCTTGGTGACAAGATTGCCCTCTTTGTCTACGGCAGCCTCACGGGAGCGGACGCCTTTTAGCTTCGGGTCATTTGGATTGATATCTTTTACTGGTCCGAAGATACGTTCGCAGAACAGACCGTCACGTTCTGGTTTCTGCGTACGATAGTTAATAGTTTCTGGCTTTAGCACTTCGCCGTAGCTCCAGTTGAGGATATCCTCCTCGCTAGCTACTGAGAGGCGAATAGAGTCAAACTCGTTGGCGCTAATGAAATTATCTTCCCAAGCCATATTATAGGTCCTCCCCTAAATCAGTTATTACTTCTTCATCGTCGAAATCTTCCTCGACCTCGATTTCTTCGTCGAGTGGGTTTCCTTCGGCGTCTTCAAGTCCGAATCCTTCGGCATTCTCGCCAAGATCCTCTGGCGGCGCCTCTTCATCGCTATGTTGAGCATATATCACAGAATCATCGCGTTGGCGCTCAACTTCCTCGGTTGTCTTCTCAATGACATGATCGGCATCTCTGGCATCACCATGATCAAGTAAGTCAACCTTAAGGCCGAGACCTTGGAGTTCCTTTACCAAGACGTTGAAGCCTTCCGGAAGTTTTGGCCCCTCAATTGGCTCATTCTTAATGATAGATTCGTATGCCTTGGCGCGACCGTAGACGTCATCAGATTTAATTGTAAGCATCTCTTGCAAAGTCGATGCTGCGCCATAAGCCTCGAGTGTCCACACCTCCATTTCGCCGAAGCGCTGGCCACCATTCTGAGCTTTACCACCAAGTGGCTGCTGAGTGACCATAGTGTATGGACCGGTAGAACGAGCGTGAATCTTGTCGGCTACCATATGATGGAGTTTAAGCATATACATTACACCAACCGTAATGCGCTCTTCGAATGGCTCACCGGTCAAACCGTCGTAAAGCTTAACGCGGCCATCTGGCTCAAAGCCGGCCTTCTTTAATTCTTCAGAAATCGTTTCGTCAGTAACGGAGTTGAATGATGGAGTAGTGACATGATAGCCAAGAGCGCGTGCGGCCATACCGAGATGTGTCTCGAATAGCTGACCGAGGTTCATGCGGCTTGGCACGCCCATTGGGTTAAGTACAACATCTACTGGAGTACCATCTTCCATGAACGGCATATCTTCTACAGGAAGAATACGTGCAACTACACCCTTGTTACCGTGGCGGCCAGATAGCTTATCGCCAACGCTGATTTTGCGCATTTCGGCAACATAGATCTTAATTTGCATTAATACGCCAGACTTCAAATCGTTGCCCTGCTCGCGCGTGAAGATTTTAACACCGACAACCTTGCCGCCATCAGAACCATTCATGCGGACGGAAGTATCGCGAACGTCTTTAGCCTTTTCGCCGAAGATGGCGCGAAGGAGACGTTCCTCAGAGCTGAGCTCCTGCTCGCCCTTTGGCGTGATCTTACCAACGAGAACATCGCCATTATGAACTTCAGAACCGACAGTTACGATACCGTCTTCGCCGAGGTGGCGAAGTGCAGCTTCGCTAACATTCGGAATATCGCGAGTGACCTGCTCTGGACCAAGCTTAGTTTCGCGAACCTCTACATCAAAGTCGCGAATATTAATACTAGTTAATTCATCATCCTGGACAAGGCGGCTAGAAATCACGATAGCATCATCCATGTTGTAACCACGCCATGGCATGAAGGCGACAAGCATATTCTTGCCGAGTGCAAGCTCGCCCTTATCTATGGATGCGCCCTCAATGAGAACATCGCCCTTCTTGACCTTCTGGCCACGCTTAACAACAACGCGCTCATCGTAACAGCGGTCGTCATTCGTCTTCATGAAGTGGATTAGATTATAAGTCTTCGTTTCTTTCTTGTACTTAACTTCAACAGCGTTCGAATCAGCTTTGACAACTTCGCCATCCTCTTCGGCAAAGACAATTTGCGAAAGATTCTTAGCAACTTCGCCATCGATGCCGGTGGAGACAAGAGCAGCCTCTGGCTTGATTAGTGGTACTGCCTGTTTCTGCATGGCGCAGGCCATCAAAGAACGGTCGACGCGGTTCTTTTCTACGAATGGAATCATCGATGCGGCAACGCCAAGAATTTCCTTATGTGCGGCATCCATATGTGTAACTTCGCTGGCCATTACCTGTGTAGGTTGAAGGGCTTTGCGAGCAGACACGTATTCATCAATAAACTTGCCGTCTTTGTCTAGCTTTGCGCTCGTGTCGGCAATAACCATATTTTCTTCTGCAGCGGCATCTACGTAGACGATTTCGTCGGTAACTTTGCCGTTCTTTACGATGCGATATGGCGCCTCAATAAAGCCATAATCATTGATGCGAGCGTAGGTTGCAAGGTTAAGCACGAGGCCTACGTTGCCACCTTCTGGGGTTTCTACTGTACAAATGCGGCCATAGTGGGTTGGATGCGTATCGCGCACTTCAAAGCCTGCGCGTTCGCGAGTAAGACCACCGGGGCCCATGCTAGATAGACGGCGCTTGTGCGAAAGTTCGCTGAACGGGTTAGTTTCATCCATGAGCTGGCTGAGCTGAGAGCTACTGAAGAACTCTTTAACAGCGGCGGTAACTGGACGAGAGTTGACTAGCTGAGATGGAGTAACTGTTTGCGGGTCACTCATCGACATGCGGTCGAGAATGTTGCGCTGCAAGCGAAGCATACCTAAGCGGAATTGGCGCTGAACTAGCTCGCCGACGAGCTTTACGCGGCGATTTGCGAGCGAGTCGATATCGTCAACTGGATCTTGAGTGTTGTTTAGGCGAATTATCTCACGAATAATCGCGATAAGATCTTGCATTTGTAGCGTGCGATGCGATTCGTCATTTGGCGTATCGAAGCCGAGGCGTTGATTAATCTTGTAGCGGCCAACACGAGAATAATCATAGCGGCGATAATCATTGAAAGTACGGTCAATCATCGAGCGTGCATTCTCGATGGTCGCCAAGTCGCCCGGACGAAGACGGCGATAGATTTCGAGAAGGGCACTGCCCTGATTGTCGGATGGGTCTTTCTCGAAAGTATTTTCGATATAGTGAACATCGCCGGTATCAATATCCTTGAAATCAGCCATGATTTCGGTCTTTTTACGGCCAAGCGCACGAAGCAGAGTCGTTACAGGAACTTTGCGACGGCGATCGATTTTGACGTAGATGACGCCCTTAGTGTCTGTTTCGAACTCGAGCCATGCACCGCGGCCTGGAATAATTTTTGCACCATAATAATTATGGCCACCAACGCTGTCTGCCTGGAAGAATACACCTGCAGAGCGAATTAACTGAGAAACTATAACGCGCTCGGTACCATTAATAATAAAGCTGGCGCGATCGGTCATCCATGGATAATCGCCAAAATAGATATCCTGCTCTTTAACTTCGCCGGTTACTTTATTAGTAAGCTCTACATTAACATGCAGTGGAGCTTCGTAAGTTGTAAGATTTTCTTTTGCCGTACGGTCGTCTTCGACAGGATCCTTAAAGTAGTAATCCTTGAAGCGTAGGCTCATTTTCTGACCAGTATAGTCATCAATTGGATTGAGCTCATTGAAGACTTCTTGTAGGCCGAATTTTACAAATTCATCCCAAGATTTGGTCTGATGCTCGGTTAGATTTGGTATTTGAAGAACTTGGTCGCCTTCGGTAAAGGATACCCGGCTACCACTGTTTGTGGAATTATTTGATTTTGCCACATTCCCTCGCTATTTTTTCTTTAGTGTTGATACTTTGGCCGGAAGATCACCGCTTTAACCTCTACCGCTTCGCCGGAACGGTTCGAGCAAAAAATTTAAAGCACACTACTTCTTAGTACTGTATTTTAGTGCATTCCTACAAGAACGTCAAGACGATTTTAATTAGTTGTAAAAAATAGCATGAGCGTTTACAATTTTCTTATATGGAAGGTTATGTGTTTTTAGTGCTACTAGTGCTTGGCGCTTTTATTTTGCTCAATCCTGTCACATGGATTGTAATAATTGCAGTCATCGTAATTGTAAGTAGCTCCAAGAAGAAAAAGAATGTTAACGCTAGTGCACCTAACGCAAAAGTAGGACCAGGCGCAAAACCGACTGTTGCGCCAAAGCCAGCAAATCCGATGACGAAATGGAACTGGCTACTATATATTGGTAGTTTCCTGATCGTACTTGCGATGATGTATTTCATCAATACGATTGATGGCTCATATGTGGCGCCAAGCACTGTTATCCTTACCATTCTAATATATACCGGCGGCATAGTCCTGCATAAAATGATTGATTACCTACGCCCAGTAGCGAAAGCTTTCGTCTATTCGGCCCTCTGTATGATTCCGCTCTGGCTTATCGCCTTTTCTTCAATGGGGATGCCAGACAAAATTGTGCCAATTTGCGTCTCTTCGGCATTTATGGTCGCAACCTTCCTGAGCGCTTTTCTACTAGACGACAATTTGCTAGGTCACGTAGCCTTCACGAGCATAGTGCTCTTTATGTGGTCGTTCACATCGTTGTTGAACTTGAAAGTAGATTCTGGACCATTCTGCTACATCATACATATGTCGCCCGCTCTAGCTTCCATATTGCCAGTTTCCTTGTATCTGTCTGGCGCATCATTGCCTGTAGCCTTCAAAGAAGCGTCGAAAAATATCGGCACTGCGCTTTGGCAGTTAGGTTTTTGTACTTCTCTGATTTTATTCGTAATACCAGGCATCGCTACCGTTGCGCCGCTTTTGCGAACGATATGTGCATTGCTATTCTTAGCTTTCTCATTTGCGTTTTGGTACAAAACCCGAAAACGCTATTTCTCAATCACGATGAGAATAGGTATTCAAACGCTAGTGCTCGCCATAGTTGCGGATATAATGGACTTCTCTGTTGGGTATATTTCTAACGACCAGGTATTAATCAGAAAGGCAGTCTGCTTCGTGAGCGCATGGCTGGTTACCTTTGCCGGGCAAGTCTTATACTCCTTGTACTGCAAGAAGCCGACAAAATCCGACGAATCAGCGGAGCGGGCAGTTAGTATTGCATCGATGGCCTGTATTCTATTTGCGCCGGGACTCTGCTTCGGATTACCATCAACGGCAAATGCAATTATTTGGATAATCGTCTGTCTACTACTTGCGATTTTCGGTATCACATACGCGTTTTACTACAAGAATGTCAGCTGGAGTATCGCTACGGCAACTAGTGTCATGATTATCCCTTATGTGATCGGCTCCTATATTGCGGAGCCAAAGTGGGATAGTGTGATATATGTAATATCCTATGGGATTATTTCACTCATATTTCTACTTGGCGCATTCCTTTTGCAAAAAATCCAGAAGAAAGAAACGCAGATTATCGGCGCAATCAGTATCGTAATATCCTGTTTGGCGATGACTAATTACGCGATAGACGCGAATATGGCATATTTGGGTTATATGCTGTCGGCTGTATTCTTCTCCGGCTTCGCCATGCTTATTAATATGGATGCATTTTATGAGGTGGCTGTATATGTTTTCTCGATAGGTCTAATGCAGCTATTCGGCGATTTACTCCATCCAGCCGTCGGCTCTCATAGAGACACTAACGAGATCTTGCGACAGGTTATCGATGCTCATATTATCGGCATTGCGTTTATTGGAACGCAGCTAATCTCAAAGTATATATACAAAAAATCCGACAAAACACGTTTCATTATCGGGTATTCACTATTTTCCATAGTGATGACGGGTATCTGCGCATCATTATCTTCTAATGGAGACATCGGGTGGGCGTTACTCTTCTTGGTCGAACAGGTAGTAGCGCTACTCTACGGCGTAACAAAGAGGGAGAAATGGTTAATTTGGTTCAGCTCGATCGAAATCTTTATCGTCGCATTACGCCTAACCGAAGGATTGTACTTCTTATGGATGGGGCTAATCGGTGTTGGGCTAATAGCTATAGTTATCTGGCAGCTCAGTAAAGCAAACAAGCAGGGCATCGACAAAGACACAAAACCGGTAAAGCCGTCGCTCCCCGAAGAGCAGAAGGCTCCAGAAGCGACAACTGAACAAAAAGAAGATACGCGGCAGTAACCAACGAGTATTCACCGTTCGAGGCGCTGACCAATATGGCCGGCGCCTTTTAATATTGCTATGAAAACTGACGCTTCTAACTAGAGCACCAAAAAACCACCCCTCTACCATGGGATGGTTTTTTAGCATATAAGCTCTCAACTATTTATGTTTTTAAAGCTGACTCGCAGTTAGCCTAATGCCTAAATAAGCATTACGTTTATTATATATCCAAATCGTCCAAGTCTGCAAGCTCTTGACGGGTCTTTTTTGCAAGTTCGCTGCCCTCTTCGACTGTAGATTCATCGTCGCCATCAACATCTTCCTCGATATCCGCCTCTTCTGCGGCAATAGCAGCTTCCTCGTCTTCTGTCGGAACTTCTTCTTTGTCTTCGTGCTTAGCAGGCTCGTAGCCGTCGTTGTTTACAATCTTAAGGTTGTAGCGAGCGTCATTCTTCGTGCCAAGGGCGCGTAATAGCGTGCGGATGCTTTGGGCAGTAGCGCCACGGCGGCCAATAATGCGACCGACATCTTCTGGGTCAACTTCTAGACTTAGGAGTACGCCCTTTTCGTCGATGGTGCGATCGATGCTAACTTTGTCTGGATTATTAACTAGAGTCTTTACAATATATTCTACGAATTGCTGGTCTATAGTAGCCATAGGTTCTCCATTTTTAATTATTTATGCTTTTATTATATATTATTCTGGCATTTTTGACAGCGAAGCGTAAAAAAGTCCGCCTCCTTGGGCGGACTTTTCCATTCATGCATAACCCCTCATATCATACTTGATGATATTCGTCAGTACAAAAATGCACCTCTCATTCTGGAAGTGCATTTTTAGAATATCTCGAGTTTTAAGCCTCTGCTGTTTCTTCGCCAGCTTCTTCAGCTGGAGCTTCTTCTTCCTTTGGTTGGTTTTTGCGAAGCTTGTCGGCATGCTTTGCGTTTGCATGCTTCTCGTTTGGCATTTTAACCCATTTTGGCATCTTGATGCCTTCTTTGACTAAAATGCGAATCACGCGAGTGCTCGGCTGAGCACCGTTGCTGAGATATTTTTCGACTTCTTTTTTATCAAGGACGGTTTCCTTGGTATGTGGGTTGTAGCTGCCGACCTGAGCGACGATACGACCCGAAAGAGGGTGACGTTGCGCTTCTTGGACGACTATCCGATAAAGCGGGAAAGCTTTACGGCCATTACGCTGTAAGCGAATCGCAAGCATAATACTCCTTAATTAATTTATCTTGGTTATTATAACTTATTTTTACCTATTGAGCAAGTATACTTCTTTGAGCATGAAAAATCCCGCCTCAGAGAGGCGGGGAATCGGACTACGGAAAGATCTTAAACGCCACCCACAAAAGGCATGACGTGAGCAGGACAGCACAAATGCATGCGAAGCCTTCCCCATGTTTACTGTCTGCCTTATTGACGGCGCTAATTGTGTTGATATAATGACTTATTCCCCACACAACTTCCTTGTCATCGTTGACGTCGTGGTGGCGACCAAACGCGCCAACCTTGTAAGTGTATCCTCTTTGCCGAGTATGATACACCTTGATGTCGCTGACGCTGCGGCCCGGCTCGTATTTTGCCACGATCATGCCCTTGACGGCCGCTTCGGCGGCGTCACGCTCTTCTTCCGCGGCCACGAGCGCCGCTTTGGTAGGCGCGTAGGTGGCGACTGTGTACCCGCAGGCTACGAAAAATAAGATCACCATAGCCAGCTGTACTATCTTTCTAAAGATACGGTCCATTCGACCTGTTCTTCTATTGCGACTCATTCTCATCCCCCCTCTCGTGAAATATGTAGTCCTATACTATTATAGCGCATTTATTCATATTTGTCAAGTATAGAATCTCTCGCTGGCGATTTTGAACAGACTAGGCGCGAGTTTTGCGCTTAGCATCCTGCGGAGCCGTCTTATCCGGATGCTCTTTCTTATATTTGCGAATAGCCTCACTGGCGGCTTTGACCTGAGCTTCTTGCTTGCTGTGGCCGGTAGCGGTTGCCTTGAGGTTTTCGTTAATATAAACACCAAGCGTAAAGACCTTATCGTGATCGGGCCCCTCTTCTTTCATGACGCGATAGACCGGCGTCACGCCGTCAATACGCTGGGCGAGCTCTTGCAAGTAGGACTTTGAATCGCGCCAGGATTCATTCTCGAGAATTTCATCTATCTTCGTAAGAGTATTGTCATGAATGAATTTTTCAGCAACGCCATAGCCCTTGTCTAGATAGATAGCGCCAATAATCGCCTCGTAGCAGTCCGCCATGATGACATGATGGGCGCGTTCGGAACCGTTCTTTTCGCCCCTGCTAAGGCGCACGAGCGGACCATAGCCGAGTTTCTCGCCACTGGCGGCATTAGACTCGGTGTTGACGAGCGCGGCGCGCCAGCTGGTCATTATCCCCTCTGGCTGGTCATAGTTTTTGAAGAGGAAGTCCGATGTGACCAACTCCAAAACGGCATCTCCTAAGAATTCTAGACGCTCGTTATGCTCAACCGCCGTCTTTTTATGCTCGTTGACATAAGAGCGATGAGTCAAAGCGGTGATTAGTAGGTTGATGTCCGAAAAATTAATACCAAGTTTGTTTTTAGCAAACTCTTTATACGCATCAAGTTGTTCTTTATTCATTAATATTCCCCACTACGAATTTTGCGTTTTGCAATTAACATTAGTTTTTCTATGTCGGCATACTCGATTGCATCAAGTGCGTCAGCGAAACTAAACCAGCGGATACCGTTCATCCATTTTTCTTTCGTTGGGCGCTCGTTCTTATCTAGCGACTGAACGAGGTAAACTTGAGTCGTCATTAAAACTAGCTTCTCTAGACGGCGATACTTGAAGTGTATTTTGCCTAGCCAAGTTAGTACGTCGACATTTTTGAGACCGGACTCTTCGCCGATTTCGCGCACTGCGGTCTGCTTGGCCGTCTCTCCGGGCTCAATATGGCCTTTTGGAATAGTCCAGCGATCCTTGCTGTCTTGGATTAGCAAGATTTCAATATCGTGCTGGTCTGGCGTCATGCGAAAAACTATACCGCCAGCAGTTGGCTCACGCACGATTTCTTTGATCTCTGGTTTTTTGCGCAGAACAACTTGTCGAAACTTCTCGAGTTTCGGCTCTTTATAGAGCTCAGTAGGCAAAGCCTCTGGAATTTTGTATCCGTTACGATGGCTCTTCGTGTTATTGTTGTTGCTGTTCTTACTTGATGATGTAGATCGGTGTGCGGCGTTCTTAGTCCTTGGATTCTTCGCTAGCTTGTTCTGACTCTGTTTCTGCTGGGGCTGCTTCTTCCTTGGTCTTTTCTGATTCTGCATGCTTTCTATTATCCTCTCCCCCGATATTACGATAAGCAGTGCCTAGTACGCCATTAATGAACTTAGAAGAGTTGTCGGAACCAAAAGCTTTAGCGAGCTCTACGGCCTCATTAATAGCTACTTTTGGAGGCACTTTGTCTTGACGGCGCGTCAATTCAAAAAGACCAATCCTCAGGACATTGCGGTCGATTGAGGAAATACTAGAAATTGGCCATTCTGGCGCCATTGGCTGCAACTCTTTGTCGAGTTGTTCCATTTCATCAAAAACACCATGCGTTAGGTCATGGACGAAATCTACGTCTCCTAATGCCTTAGCATAGGGTTCGATGTTTTTTGCGACGATACTATCGATGTCGGCCGAGGCATCGCCTGCCTTACTACGGAATTCGTATTCATACAAACTCTGTAGCGAGATTATTCTGCCGAGATGTCGATTGCTTGCCACGTTTTACTGCCTCCCTTTTTATTTTTTCTTACTGTCTTTTTTACAATCACAATCTTTGCAATCGCAATTTTTATTTCCGCACTTTTTGCAGGTTTTAAGTTTGAGATTTGGGGTTTTCTTCGCAGTCTCAAAAGCTTTAACTGGAGAGTGCTTGTTTACACTACGAGCTAGCGTCAAACGCAAGTGGCTACGGCGTAGGCCGGTCTTGCGAGGGCTACTCTGTTTTTTCGGTTCAGGCATGTAAAAATGCTCCTTCTTTGATATATTACTTTGGCATTAGTTTACTATATTTCTGAGGTTTTTACAAGTGGGCAGCATCACTAGGCTTCTCTATGCTATAATTAAGCTTATGAAAATACGGAAGGCGAAGTCGCGAATCAAGCTCGCATTAAGTTGCGCGCTAGCTCTTGTTTGCGTGGTTGGAATTGGCGTATCTGGCTATAAGATTATTGAGTGGAAGATCGATTCTGAACGCACAAAGAACCAGCAAGAGGAAATTGTGGTTATTGCCGATGTTACGGAAAAAGAGGACGACGAAAAGACCGAGGTTATCGAACAAAAGAAGCCAGACCCGAAGACTGGCCCATACTGGGACTATATTAAGATGAGGCTTATTGATGTTGATTTTGGTGAGCTAAAAAAGAAGAACCCAGACACGGTGAGCTGGATTTCGCTAAGCGGAACAAATATTAACTACCCAGTAGTCCAATCGACCGATAATGATTTCTATTTGCACCATACTTTTGATCGAAGCTACAATCAGGCGGGTTGGGTGTTCGCCGATTATCGCAACGCTATAGATGGCACTGATAAAAATATGATTTTTTACGCCCACGGGCGCGTTGATGGCACGATGTTCGGCACCTTACGAAATGCTCTGTCGAATGGCTGGCTAAGTAATACTAGTAACTTCACGGTACGTACAGCCAACGAACACGAGAGCTCGCTATGGCAGGCTTTCAGCGTATATCATATTCCGACTACTAGTGATTATATTAGGACTGATTTTGCGGGCGATGAGGATTTCGAGCAGTTCGCCAATACACTCATGAAGCGTAGTGCATACAACTTTCATACGACAGTTTCTGGTTCCGACCACATCCTTACATTATCCACCTGCTACAGCGAAACAGAACGCGTAGTTTTGCACGCGAAGTTGATTAAACGACAAGCCAAGGCATCCGTGCCGGCGACTACGGATTTGTAATTATTCGCGGCCGGCACATATGTGCCTTATTTGATAACTATATTCACTAAACGTGTCTTTGGAACTACGATAACCTTGACGATTTCCTTGCCATCCGTGAATGTCTTTATTTTTTCGTCGGCAAGCGCTAGTTCCTCTAGCTTGGCCTCATCCTCGGCGTCGCCCGCAGCGATTTGAATGCGCGCGCGAAGCTTGCCGTTAACTTGGACGACCATCTCGACTTCGTCATCGACGAGGTATTTCTCGTCCCACTTTGGCCAAATATCGTCAGACTTGAGCTCTTCGAGCATTTCCGATGCCAGATGTGGCGCAAACGGCTTAAGTAGCTTGGCGAGTGAAATCAAATCCTCTTTATTGGCGCCCTTTTTATATAGCTCATTTACAAACTCCATCAATGCAGCGACAGCCGTATTGAAGTTATTGCGATGCATATCTTCGGTAACTTTTTTGATAGTCTTGTGACGATATGCGAGGTTTGTGTCTTCTTTGATGCATTTTTTGTCGAAAGTTAGAGTCCAACAACGATTCAGGAAGCGGTACACGCCTCCGATTGCTTCAGTGCTCCATGCAGCATCCATATTATATGGCCCAATAAACAATTCGTAAGTACGAAGCGTATCTGCGCCATAGCCTTGATTGATAACATCGAGTGGATCGATGACGTTGCCCTTCGACTTCGACATCTTCTTGCCGTCTGGTGCATTAATATAGCCGTTGTACAGCAATTTTTTAATAGGTTCACGGAAGTTTAGATAGCCCTCGTCGGCAAAGAATTTGCACCAGAAGCGAACATAGAGTAAGTGCGCAACCGCATGGTCGCCACCACAATAAACGTCGGTAGGTGCCCAAAAATTAACTTTCTCTGGCGCCCAGGCTTGATTCTTATTATGTGGATCAGTATAGCGCCAGAGGTACCAGCTCGAACAAGCATACCCATCAAGCGTATCTGTCTCGCGCATCATTTTTTCGCCATTGATTGTAACTTCCATGAATTCCTTGGATTTTGCGAGAGCACTACGTCCAGACTTATCCGGTTTATAATCGTCAATCTTTGGCAGCATAACCGGCAATTGATCTTCAGGAATTGCGTGCGGATTACCCTGTTTGTCGTAGGCTATAGGAATCGGACAACCCCAGTAGCGTTGTCGCGAAATTAGCCAGTCGCGCATACGATAAGTAACTTTGCTGCGACCAAGCTTCTTCTTTTCTAGCCATGCAATTATGCGTTCGCTCGCAATAGCATGCTCCAGACCGTCGTATTCGCCAGAATTTATCATGATGCCGGCGCCAGCCATAGCGCTAGGGCTCTTGTAGTAATTAAAAGTTTTTACGTGGAGTTCGTCTTGGATTTTTGCAAGAACTTCTTTCTCACTTAGCCATTCAACGTCGAGTTTTTCGTCGGCATCAAGCTTCTGCTTATTGCGCTTGTCTGATTTTAGTTGAAATACGAAGCCGTAGAATTCTTTTTCGACGTATTCTTTTCGGCTAGCCGCATAGAAATGATGAAGGATGCGTGGAGTCTCCGTAATTAATTCCAAATCTACATATCCGGTTTCTTCGGCTATCTCGCGAAGCGCACACTCTTCTGGTGTTTCGCCTTTCTTACTACTGCCGCCCGGGAAAAGATGCCAATCGTGACCATCTGTCTTGCTCCAGTCTAATACTAAGTATTTCTTAGTATTTGGATCATATACTACGCCAAGGGAGCCCCATTCTTTTCTTTCTGCTTCGTCGTTAGCGTCGCCAGTGGTTTCTTCGATGACTTGACGAATTGGAAGATTGAATTTCTGCGCAAACTCATAGTCGCGCGTATCGTGAGCCGGAACCGCCATAATAGCGCCCTCGCCGTACCCAGCCAAGACATAATCCGCGACCCAAACCGGTATTTTTTCGTTATTAATAGGGTTAATTGCATACGCACCGGTGAAGACGCCGGTTTTTTTCTTGTTCTCTTGGCGTTCAATCTCGGATTTCTTGATTGCTTCCGCGCAATATTTTTCAACCTTTGAGTGTTCTTTCGTGGCGACAATCTTTTTAATTAGCGGATGCTCTGGCGCCAAGACTAGAAAAGTGGCGCCGAATAGCGTGTCTGGGCGAGTAGTAAAAACAGTAACTTTTTCGTTTGAGCCATCAATGCGAAAATCAATTTCTGCGCCCTCACTACGGCCAATCCAATTCTTCTGCATGGTCTTGATTTTTTCTGGCCAATCAAGAGAATCGATTTCGTCGAGTAGTTCGTCCGCATATGCAGTGATTTTGAAGAACCACTGTTTCATCTTTTTCTTTTCGACTTCGTGACCACAGCGCCAGCAGCAACCACCCTCTACCTGCTCGTTTGCGAGTACCGTCTGATCGACCGGGCACCACCATTGATAGCTCTCTGCTTGATATGCGAGGCCTTTTTTGAATAGCTGAAGAAAACACCATTGAGTCCACTTGTAATATTCTGGGTCGGAAGTATTAATTTCGCGCGACCAATCGATTGCATAACCTAGGCGCTTCGCCTGCTTGCGGAAATTATCAATATTAGTTTTTGTGACTTCTTGAGGGGAAATGCCAGTCTTGATAGCGTAGTTCTCGGCAGGAAGCCCAAAAGTGTCATAGCCAAATGGGCGCAAAACATTCATTTCTTGCTGCGCGTAGAAACGAGCTAAACAATCTACGATAGAAAAATTGCGAACGTGGCCAACATGAAGGCCGGCGCCGGACGGATAAGGAAACATTTCCGCGAGAAACATCTTCGGACGCTCGTCGTCGTCTTTTGCGGCAAAAGGTTTTTCTTCTTCCCAACGCTTTTGCCATTTTTCTTCTATTTTTAGTGGATCGTAATGGCTCATAATTAACATATTTTACCCTATTTTCTAAGAGGTGTAAAATGCTCGCGTTTTAACACAAAAAGCATTTCGTAGTGTATAATAATGTAATGGCAAAACTTAAAACTGCGAGTAATAAGAAAAAGGCCACTAAATCCGTATCCAGCAGGCGCCCCATCAAAAAGGCGACCAAGAAAAACGGAATGAGCCTGTATTCCAATTTAGCTTACAAACGCCGCGTCAAGGAGGATATGCGCGCGCGCAAGAAAGCCGAAGAATTAGCTAAACTACCAAAGAATCCTTTCTTGCGTTTCTTTGCAAGATTAAGACCAGACCGCGTCTTTAAGGCAATCTTCTCCAAAGAGGGCTTAATCAGAATTCTTAAGTTCATCGTAGTCTGTATATTGCTGATGATTATTGCAGTTGGCGGTTTGTTCTTGTATTTCAAGAAGGATTTATCCGAAATAGATCCAGAAGAGCTAGCAAGCAGAGTGCAAAATACCGTTAATACCTACTATGACCGAAATGGCGAGTTGCTTTGGGAAGATAAGGGAGACGGCGATTATCGCTTAGTTGTTGACGGTAGCGAGATTTCGTCATACATGCGCCAAGCAACAGTCGCAATTGAGGATAGAAACTTCTACAACCACGCGGGCGTAGATTTGGGCGGTATCGCTCGCGCCGTATACGTCACGGTTCTCAAGCGCGGAAACGTACAAGGCGGCTCCACGTTAACTCAGCAGTTGATAAAACAAGTTTATTTCTCAGACGAAGCTAAAGACCGTTCATTCTCTGGCATTCCTCGCAAGATTAAGGAAATGATTCTTGCGATTGAAGTCGAAAAAATGTACGACAAAGAGCAGATTATTACAATGTATCTGAACGAGTCGCCATACGGTGGTCGCCGTAACGGTGTCGAGTCGGCAGCTCAGACCTACTTTAAGAAGAGCGCGAAAGACCTCGATTTGGCAGAATCCGCATTACTCGCAGCGATTCCGAACAATCCGGGCGTATTAAACCCGTACAATATCGACGGGAATAAGGCACTTCTGCAGCGCCAACATTACGTTCTAGACGCAATGGTCGACATGAACTACATCACCGAAGAAGAGGCCGAGAAGGCAAAGAAGGTAGACATTCTCGACAAACTGCAACCAGAGCAGAACCAATACGCTGGCATGAAAGCGCCTTGGTTTGTCCTTGAGGTTAAGTCGCAATTGGAGAAGAAGTACGGCATCAAGACGATGCGCGAGGGTGGCTTCAAGATTAAGACTACCGTTGATTTACGTGCGCAAAAACTCGCCGAAGAGGCCGTACGGCAGGGGCAAAAGATTTTCTACATCAATGGCGCAGACAATGCGGCGCTAGTATCGGTCGATGTAGAGACGGCTCAAGTTATCGCGATGGTCGGTAGTGTCGACTGGAATAAACAAGGCTACGGCCAAGTAAATGCAACAACTTCTCTACTAGAGCCAGCATCATCAATTAAGCCGATTCTCGACTACACGCCACTATTCATGAAGCGTGATGGCGTAAACTACGCGCCTGGCACAATCTTACGCGATGAGAATATCAATTCGATTTATTGCGCAGGCTCTTACGGAAATTGTAGTGTAAAAAACTATTCCGGTGCCTTCTATGGGAATATTACAATTCGTAAATCCTTGGCTGGCTCATTAAATATTGGCGCCATCAAAGCTCTGTATATTAATGGCATCGATAATAGCCTTAAGGTGGCGCATGATTTGGGCGATAAGTCATACTGTGCAAACGGCGAGCAGGCCGGTCTATCTATGGCAATTGGCGGTGGCTGTTCGGTCCGGCCAGTTGAGCACGCTAACGCTTACGCTAGCATCGCACGCGGTGGCGTTTATAAGGATTTGGCTTACTGGCTAGAAATCAAGAATTCGACTGGCGACGTAATTGATGCTTGGGAAGATACTAAGGGCAATCGAGTTGTCGATGAGCAAGTCGCCTATATGACTATGAGCATCTTGACGGATTGTGATTCGCGCAACTTTACCTTCGGCTATTATCTCGCACATAATGCCGGCTTCTGTTCAAACCCGGGCGATGTAGTATTTGGCTCAAAGACTGGTACTTCGGAAAATGGTAGAGGGCGCGCAAAAGATACTTGGATTTTGACCGCTTCTCCAGTTGTCGCAACGGCAATTTGGAGCGGAAACCACGATGGTTCACCGCTTACGGCGGATACTCACAATATCGTGTTCGCAATTAGCTCTGCCTATATCAGCCCACTGCACAACCAAGTTTACGCAAAGGATGGGAAGTGGCGAAAGGGCCAAAGTTTCTCGGTGCCAAACGGTATCAAGCACACGACGATCAACGGTGTTTACGACTACTGGCCAAGCTGGTATACGCAAAAGAGCTCTGGTATCTCAAAGACCTCCAAGACTTTCGATCGTATTAGCAAGAAGCTAGCAACTAGCTGTACGCCAGAAGAGACTAAAGTTACGGCCGACGTTACTAAGATTATCGACCCGATGACAAAGAAAGAGTCGTTGCTCGCCGGTGATTATAATCCGAACGAGAAAGACAATGTCCATAGCTGCGGCGACGCAAGACCAAGTGCGTCGGTAACGATTACTGATTCTGGGGCTGGCGAAGATGGAAGTCAAAGCTGGAAAGTCACCGGAACAGCAACGTTCGGAACTTTCGAACTCTCGAGCTACACGTTGATAGTAGATGGTCAGACCGTAAAAAGCGGAGGACTGAACCCGTCTAGCGATACCGTCGAATATACTACGACAACTAAGCCGACTAGCGTCAGCTTCAAGATCGAAGACAAAGCTGGCTACGTATATACAGCAACCGGCGCTAACTAGTTTTAAAAAGAAGACCCCTCTACTCTGAGGGGGTCTTTTTATTTCTTGCTTTTGCGACGGTTGAGGTTTCGTTTATTCTTCATGTCATTTCGTTGTGGTCGCGAATCGCTCTTACTGTGTTCGGCCATTTTCGCAAACATCATTTTGCCAGCATTGGTCTGGAGATAACGCACGAATTCGATTTCAATGACCTGATTTTTCCCCGCATAGCGTTCAGCTGCGTCGACGACAACCATCGTACCGTCAGGAAGGTAGGCGACGCCTTGGTGCGGATTACTCCCCACACCAATAATTTTCACTCTGAGCCGATCGCCCGGCAAATACTCACTGCGAAGACCCTGCGCAAGGTCGTTAATATTGATCGCGTCAACATGCTCCGTAGCTGCAACTTTTGCAAGATTAAAATCATTAGTTAGAATGATGCCGCCATGCTCCTTGGCGAGCTCTATGAGACGCTCGTCTACCTTGATGCGTCCGCCTTCATCTGCGAATATCTCTACATGCGATAGCTCAATGCGCTCTAGCTCGTTCGCGACATCCATGCCAAAGCGCGCACGCGCACGCTTTTCTGGATCAGAACCGTCGGCCAGCAATTGGAGCTCACGTATAACAGAGCGCGGAATCAGCACATCGTCTCCCAAAAAACCGGCCTTTGCTACCGACAAAATTCGGCCATCCATTAGCGTGGAAGTATCAACAAATACTTTGCGGCGCGCTGTGCCGTTTATGCGTGCACCTGCGCCAAGAAAGCTTTTCATAGTCAGCGCTGTAGTCTCAGCGAAAATGCCAGCTAAGATTATTATTAAAAATAAGTCCATATTTGTATATTATATCACGTTTTGGTTATTTTTGCAAGCTCCCAGCAAAAAACGCCCCGTTTGTGCGGGGCGCTTTTCGCATCTTTTTATCCTTCTGCCTCTTTAATCGCTTCTTGTAGTGCGCTGATACTCTTTTCGAACTTGCTCTGCTCTTCCGCATTTAGCTTAAGACCGATTCGGCGTACGATACCATGGCGACCCACTACCGCAGGATACCCGTTATATGTATTGCTCATCTCATCGTAGTTGCTAACTGGAAGAATGCGGCGCTCGTCATTCAGAATACAGTTGGTTATCATGGCCATACAGCTACCGATACCATAATAGGTCGCACCCTTCTTCTCGATGATAGTGTAGGCTTCTTTGCGCGCAAAATCTTCGATTTCGTCTAGCTCACTCTTTTCGATAAGGTCGACAATAGGCTGACAGCCAACATTCGCACTGCTCCAAATTGCGAACTCCGTATCGCCGTGCTCGCCGACTTGGTAAGCGTGAATATTCTTCGGATGAACCTGTAGTCGTTGACTAAGGCGAAAACGAAGACGTGCGGAATCAAGGACCGTACCGGAGCCGATTACTCGCTCTGGCGGCAATCCAGAGTAGCGCCAGGTTAGATACGTAAGCACATCCATCGGATTGCTAACGATTAGGAAAATACCATCGAAGCCGGCCGCCATAATCTGGCCAATCATATCCTTGAAGATAGCGGCATTTTTCTTTAGCAAGTCCATACGAGTTTCGCCTGGCTTCTGTGGAACGCCAGCCGTTATAACTACCATATCGCAATCGCCAGCATCGGCATATGAGCCGCTACGGATTTTGAGGTAACTTGGAGATACGGCGAGCGTATCGCGAAGGTCAATCGCCTCGCCTTCTGCATCCTCTGTATTTATATCTACGAGCACTAGCTCGTTTACGCTGGTACGTTGGTGAACTAACGCATAGCCATAGCTCATGCCTACATTCCCCGTACCAACAATCATTACTTTGTTTGCCATTTTGTTTGATGCCCTTTTTGACTTATACTTTAATTCTAGCATAAGCGTAATTCTAAACAAGAGCCCATTGATTACATCCTAGCGAACGAATCGTTCCTTTTATTTCGAGCAAGGTCACTAGTTGATTAAAAGCTGCAATATTCATGCCTAGGTTTTTCGCTATATCTTCGCCAAACGTTGCTCCGTTTTTAATTTGCTCCACTATTGCGCGCTCGTCTGGCCCGAGCTGATGAAGTCTTCTGACTTTAGGGCGCATGTGAAGAGCATGTGTTGCAAAGTCATCGAAGCTAACATAGGGTTCTGCATTCCTAAGTAAAACATTGCATCCAGCCGACATCGGGCGCGTAATATCTCCGGGGACAACGTATAAATCTTTCCCCTGCTCCACCGCAAACGATGCCGTTCGAAGAGTTCCAGAATGATCTGATGCTTCCACGATAACTACGGCATCAGCTAAGCCAGAAACGAGGCGGTTCCGGTCAAGAAAATGAAAAGCTTTCGTCTTTGTTCCAGGGGAGTACTCGGATAATATTGCGCCTCGCTCAAGAATACGTTGCGCAAGCCCATAGTTGCTGCGCGGATATATTTGATCGATTGGCGTGCCCAAAACTGCGATAGTTATGCCACCGGCGTCAAAGGCAACCTCGGTGCGCACATGAATCTATACCATATGCAAGGCCGCTCACGACGATAACTCCCAATTTTGCCAACTTGTAAGCTAAATCGTAAGCGATAGCTTCGCCGTAGGGCGTACAACGTCTGGCGCCAACTATACTCACAACTCGCTGTTTACTAGACAGACCAGGAATCTCCCCTTGTCTTCAAAGATGAATAGGTGGGTTACTAATCTGCGTTAAGCGCTTAATTAAGCTTTGATCAAAATCACATTCTTCATACTTCATGAAGATATTTTAAACACGGTGACAATGTCGATAAAGCGTAAGTCTTTTATTTTTCTGACTCGTCGCGGCGCATAGGTGGGAACGGTACACCCTCGCGAGCTGAAACGCCTTCAAATAGCCAGAAATTACGCTCAGAGTTTCCCCAACCACAAGTCGGCGGCATACCATATTCGAGCATCTCTACGAAATCCATATCAAGCATTTGCGCCTCATCATCGCCGGCGTCGCGCATAGCCTGCTGACGCTGGAAGCGCTCGAGCTGGTCGAGCGGATCGTTAAGTTCGGAGAATCCATTGCCCATTTCGGTGCCAAAGATTACTGGATGGAAGCGCTCAGTAACACGTGGATCCTCGGCGTGCTTTTTGGCAAGTGGCGACAGCTCAACTGGCTCATGAATTAGCCAGAACGGACCAGCGGAATTCTTACGAATAATTTTCCATAAATAATCTAGCAAGCGCGAAGCTTCGGCCTTGTCATCGAATTTTACATTATTTTTGCGCAAGATGTCGTGAATTTTTTGAATATCTGGATTAAAAACGTCGACATCGAAATTCTCTTTAATAATGTCCGCAAAGGTAATCTTAGGCCACTCACAATCAAGGTCTACTTTCATGCCGTCGCGCTCAAATTGAAGCGTCCCCCAGGTTTCCTTGCAGACATATTTAATCATCTCTTCGTAGAAAGCCATGCCCTCTTCGTAGTCCTGATACGCCGCGTACGATTCCATCGCGACATGTTCTGGAAGGTGTTCTTCGTCCATGCCCTCGTTGCGGAAACGTGGACCGATATCATAAACTCGCTCGTATCCGCCACCGATTAAGCGCTTGAGTGGAAGCTCGTGCGAGATGCGTAGATAATAGTCTTGGTCGAGTGCATCCATGTGCGTTACGAACGGATTCGCATCGGCGCCGCCAGTGGTTACTTCGAGGACTGGGATATTAATCTCGATAAAACCGTGGTCGTTCAAGAATTGGCGTGTAGCGGTCCAGAATTTGGAACGACGAATAAAACGCTCGCGAACCTCGGGGTTAACCGCCATATCAACATAGCGGCGACGCAAACGCTCCTCTTTATTCGTAAAACCATCGCGACCAGGAAGCGGACGTAGCGCCTTCGTTAAAATGCGTGGCATGTCGCAGAATACGGATATCTCATCCGTCTTAGTTTTGCCGACTTTGCCCTCGGCCTCGAGAAAGTCGCCAGTATCTAGCTTCTTCGTAAACTTCGCCGCAGCGTCTTTGAGAAAAATCTGTATCTGGCCAGAATCGTCGGCGATTACCACAAAAGCAAGCTTTCCGAAACTACGTATGCTAGCAATTCGGCCGGCAACACAAACGTCCTTGTCGGCATACTTATCGAAACTCTTAAGAATATCTCCGATTTTAGTATTACGGTTGGAATGTGCTGGATACGGATCAATACCCTCCGCTCGGAGTTCATTTAGTTTGCGAATTCTTTCATCGCGAAAATCTTTAAGAGTTGCCATATCTTATATCATAACATCGTTTCGCTGATTAGTCGAGCATCATCGGATACGTTGGACCACTTCGGCATGCTCAGCGCTGCCAAAGTATGACTCGTCAAGATATTCATAATCTTCAAGATTCTCTTTTTTGAACTTCAAGACGCGATATGCCGCCTCGTCGATGCGTTCAATCTTGACGTTGCGTTTGATATTTTCAATCGCTAGCTCAGGATTACTTGGTAGCACAAGCATGTCAGCGCCGGCATTAATTGCGCGACGATAGCTATCCCATTCCTGATAATTATTCGTGATGGCACCCATATTCATAGCGTCGGTCACAACTAAGCCGTCATACTTATATTCTCTGCGTAGAATATTTGTAATTATAGTCCCAGATAGAGATGCCGGGGTATTATCGCCGGTGACTTTCGGTAAAGCTATATGGCCAACCATAATGATTTTAGCTCCATTTTCAATCGCATTCCGAAATGGGACTAGATCACTACGCTCAAGCTCGTTGTGCGAGCGATTAATAATCGGTAGACTTAGGTGCGAGTCGACAGCCGTGTCGCCGTGGCCTGGGAAATGTTTATATGTAGCAACTACGCCATTTTCTTCCAGGCCTCCTGCTAACGCCATCGACATCTTTGTCACTACTTGCGGATTATCCGAAAAACTGCGCTTGCCGATGACGTTATTATTCGGATTAAAAAAAACGTCAACGTCCGGCGCAAAATCTACATTAATGCCAATTGCGCGCATTTCTTCCGCCATTACGCGACCGACTTCTTGAGCCAGCCCAGCATCGTTCGTAGAACCAAGACTATACATGTCAGGAATATTCGTAGCCGCTCTATCCGAAATATTCGCTATTCGCTGGACGGGGCCACCCTCTTGGTCGGTCGCAATAATCAGTTTTGTCTTGGCGCGCTTCTGCAATTCTTCCACGTATTTTCTCGTACTGGCTAGCGTTCCATAATTATCGCCCATGAGAATATAGCCACCATAGGGGGCCTCTTTTAGACGAGACATCTCTGCTTCAGTTATGGTTTGGCACTTATTCTCTACTATCAACAACTGCGCAATTTTTTCTTCGAGGGACATTGCATTGAGTTGCTCTTGGATAGGGTCGACGGGTTTTGGTTCTGGCTTTATTGTTGGAGCAGAGTCAGACTGCCGTTCTAAGCTATGCGCTTGCCGCGGCAGTTCATCATTGGGCTTCCGGATAGACACTAATGCGACTATCGCTATCGTAGCGGCCATGGAGACTAAAAAGAGGGTAAGTAGCTGTATAGTTTTTCGCATTGATTACCCTCCTTTTTTAATTAATCTGCACCGTCCAAGAATGCGCCAGATTGACGCGACCAGAGATGATGATATGTACCATTCTTCTCGAGAAGTTCTTGGTGTGTACCTTGCTCTACTATTTTACCGTTATCTAGGACGATAATGCGGTCAAGGCTAGCAATAGTAGATAGGCGGTGAGCAACAACGATGCTCGTGCGCCCTTTCATGAGTCGAACGAGCGCATCTTGAATTAGAGCTTCAGATTCAGAATCGAGCGCAGAAGTTGCTTCGTCGAGCACTAGAATGGGTGCGTCCTTCAAGATTGCGCGAGCTATCGCTACGCGTTGACGTTGGCCGCCTGACAGTTTTACGCCACGTTCACCAACAAGCGTCTCGTAACCCTCCGGCAAATCTTTGATAAAATCATGCGCATTCGCCAGCTTGGCGGCACGAATCACATCCTCACGCGTAGCATCGGGGCGGGCGTATGCGATATTATCAGCTATACTACGATGAAACAGTGATGTTTCCTGCGGCACATAGGCAACCGCCTCGCGTAGGCTGACCTGCTGAACTTCGCTAATATTTTGACCATCAATTAAGATTTCGCCACCCTGGACGTCCGCAAAACGCAGAAGTAGCTTCGTTAGCGTCGTCTTGCCCGAACCCGACACGCCGACGAGACCAACACGCTCTCCGGGCTTTATATGTAACGAAAAGTCCTCGAAGATAGAAGCCTTCGCGTCGGCATGGCGAAACGAAATTGCATCAAAATCGATTTTACCTTTCTCTGCTTTTAGTGGTTTAGCGCCTGAAATGTCCTTGACGAGTTTTTCAGTATCAAGAATCATCGTCATCTCGTATGCGTCGCCAAAAACGCGATTCATGTGCTTAAAGATATTATTAACATTCCACAATTCGCCCATGATACTCATCGAATAGTTGACAATGAGAATGAGAGTAGCCACCGATAGATTGAAAACCGACGACCCAGTCATCATGAATACTACGAGTACGGCGATAATGCCGATATTGACTACGTTAAAAGCTAAATCTCGACGCATGGTGCCTCTTAGGTGTGCCATGCCCGCATTGTAGCTAGCGCGGTTAAAATTCGCGTAGCGATGCCGCTCATGCGCTTCGCGACCATAAGACTTAACCGATAGAATATTTGACACCGAATCGGCTAGTTGCCCAGTCTGCTTCGTTTCTGCTTCGGCGTGCTCCTTGCTGAGATGCGAAATTCTCTTGAATGTCAGCGCCGAGCATGCAATATAGGCGGCGACAAATAGGAAGAGGCCTAGCACAAATAATGGCGCGCGCGGCACTAGAATAATAAAGATGAATGTTAGCATTGAGACTAAATAAAGAATGTCGAAAGTTATAATATCGAAGAAGCGTTCAAACGATCCGACAAATTTATTTGTCTGCGATACTAGAGAGCCCGAAAATCGGTTATTGTGAAACTGCATCGATTGTTCGCTGACTGCGTCGAAACACATTGCCGCTAAGTCATACAGAACCTTGAGTTCGTATTTCCAGCACCAGCAAACGCGTAGCCAACCCAAAATTACACCACCAGCAACATAGAGACCAAGTAAGGCGAGCCCCTGCGGCAAAAGAACTGGGACGATTTGATCATTCGGTATTCCCTCAGCAATTGCATCAATCATGTTTGCAAAAATAAGTGGAATCAAAACCGTGCGAATCAATACGACGATTGGCGTAGAAATAATTGTGCCAATTGCGTACCATTTATACTTTTTTGAACATTGCCAATAGTAGTACAGCGTACGCTTCGCAACCGACGCTCGCTGCTTGCTATCTTTTCGTTTTTTCATATATTAATTATATTCCTTTTATGCTATTTTTATGATTCTGCGCGCAAAAACGCGCCGTTTTTTAATAATCCGACGCGTTTTTTTAGAAATTCAATTACTCGATGGCGGTAACTTTGAAAACTTTACCGTTTGGCAAAACTGCCTCCTCGCCAACTTTCTTGCCGAGGATTGCTTTACCAATTGGTGATTCGTCGCTGATTTTGCCTTCGAGCGGATTAGCTTCTACTGCTCCAACTAGCGTATATTGGCTAGTTTTGCCGGCAGATTCGAGCGAAACCATGCTGCCCATGGCGACTTTCTGCTTACTACCGCCTTTAATAATTTTGGCGTGAAGTAGAATATCTTGAATTTCTAAGATGCGTCCTTCGACTACTTTTTGCTCACCACGAGCAGCGCTGTAGTCTTCGTTTTCGCTTAAGTCGCCATAGGAACGTGCGAGAGCGATTTTCTCCGCAATCTCTGGACGACGTGCGATAAGTTGTTTTAGTTCTTTCTCTAAATCTTTACGACCTGCCTCAGTAATACTAACTGTCTTAGCCATATACCCTCCTTTCCTCTTATGATTATCGGGACTTTGGTATTAATTTCTAAGAAAGTTTACTAATAAACTCGTTTAAGGTCAAGAGCTTTGTTTCGCCAGTACGGCGATTTTTAATTTCGACTTTATCGTCTGCTAAGGTTTTCTCGCTAACTACGACTCGATACGGGATACCCATCAGGTCCGCATCGGCAAATTTTTCGCCAGTACGAGCAGTTTTGCGATCATCCCAAATGATATTCTCTGGGGATTTAGCATAGAGCTCGGCCGCTTTTTGTTCGCCAGTCTCCCCTATGCCGACTAGATAGTATTTATATGGAGCGATTTCCTCTGGCCAGACCAAACCCTTATCGTCGCTTAATTTTTCGGCAATTACGCCCATAACGCGGCTTGGGCCAATACCATAGCTGCCCATAAAGACTTTCTGGCGTTTACCGTCTTCATCGTTATAGCAAAGATCTAATGCGTCAGTATATTTATATCCAAGCGTGAAGATATTACCGACTTCGGCCGCCTTACATTTTTCGAGCTTGTCCGCTTCCAGGCCAAGCTGCTTAAGCGTCTCGTCATTATAAACTTCTTCGTTCACAGCTATTTTCTTTTCGCGATCGAGATAAATTATATCTTCGCCGGCATCGCAAAGTGTCTGAAACTCGTCGCTAAATTTGCTAAACGAGCCGCCTGAAGCGAAAGTACGAAACGTACTATCGCCAATGCCTAGACGATCGAAGATTTTAAGGTAAGTTTGAGCACAACGCTCGTAAAAGTCTAGATGTTGCTCGCGGTCAGTCGAAAAACTATACAAATCCTTCATCATGAATTCACGCGTGCGCATGATGCCGGATTTGGCGCGAAGCTCATTGCGGAACTTTGTCTGAAACTGATAGACGTACCTTGGCAAGTCTTTATAACTAGAAATGTACGATTTCATCAAGCGCGTTAGTGGCTCTTCGTGCGTTGGCGCCAAGCCAAGTTCGCCGCCGGCATTGAGTTTTGTCTTAAACCAAACGTCCATCACGTCGTCATCCCAGCGGCCGCTAGCCTCCCAAACGGCTTTTGGCTGCAAGCTGGTCATACGTAGCTCTTCGCCACCAATACTATTCATCTCTTCGCGAATAATCTGGATGATTTTATCTAGCGTACGCATACCAAGAGGTAAGTAATCATATACGCCCGCCATTTCCTTATAAATATAACCAGCGCGCAAAAGAAACTTAGCGCTGCGACTAACTTCGTCGGCCGGCGTGGTTTTCGTGGTTTTAGTAAATGATTGACTTAACTTCATAATTATTATCCTATCATAAATTTGAAACTTTACAAAAAGTTATTAATATTATCTATTATTGCGCTCTAGCTTTAGGCAAGATTATCGTATTCGTCCATGGACGTGATGAGCAATTCGCGACCTTTATTTCCGCCAGACGAATCGCCTACGATCCCCATGTCGGACAATTCATCGATAATAGCGGCCGCTCGACCGTAGCCAATACGCAAACGACGTTGCAAAAGCGAGGTAGAGATTTTGCCTTCACGAAGCGCGACTTCGACGGCTTGACGCTTGACGTCGCCCCCGGCGCCACCGCCCATATCGATACCGACGCCAGCAGAACCCTTACCGCCGAGTACTACCTGTTGCGAAGTAACCTCTTCGTTGTAGTTTGCAGGCGCTTGCTGACGCAGAAAATCGGTAACTTTTGCAATCTCGGGGTCGCTGAGGTATGCGCCCTGAACACGGAGCGGTTTGCCCATCATTTCCGTAGTAAGGAACAACATATCTCCGGAGCCAAGGAGCTTTTCGGCGCCGCCCATATCGAGCATAACGCGAGAGTCGGTATTGTTGTTTACTGCAAAGGCGATACGCCCTGGAATGTTGGCCTTGATAAGACCAGTAACGACTTTTACTTCTGGACGCTGCGTAGCGAGAACGAGATGAATACCTGCGGCGCGCCCCTTCTGGGCAATGCGCACAATCAAAGTCTCCAATTCTTTGCCCGCCATCATCATCAAGTCCGCCATCTCGTCCACGATTATAACGATATACGGCATCTTGCCATTGTCGTGCCTCTGTGGATTGCCGTCCTCGTCTTGTATCGTGGTCGGCGTACCCTCCCTGGCCATCTTCTCGTTGTAATCAACGATATTCTTAACACGCGCATCCTTCATTACGGTATAGCGCTGCTCCATTTCCTTTACTGCCCACTGCATTGCGCTTAGCGCCTCGGAAACATTTGTAATTATCGGGGCAAGCAAGTGCGGAATAGCCTCATACGCAGCCATTTCAACCTGCTTTGGGTCGACAATAATCAAGCGCAAATCTGCTGGAGAGTTGTGATAAAGCATAGAAGTAATGAGAGTATTAGTCATCACCGACTTACCCGAACCAGTAGTACCGGCAATGAGTAGGTGTGGCATCTTGGCGAGATTGCCCATGATCGGTTTTCCGGAGATATCCTTCCCTACCGTAAAGGCCAATGGCTTATCGGCTATCATCCTGTGCCATTCGCTAGATTTTAAAAGTTCATGCAAGCCAACGCTTGCGGCTTTGTTATTTGGAATCTCTATGCCTACCGTGCGAGTACCAGGAATCGGCGCTTCAATACGAATCTTATCTTTTGCTAAGTTGAGCGCCAAATCTCGGTCTAGAGTGGCAATCTTACTAACCTTTACCCCTGCGGGGGGTCTTAGTGTATACTGCGTAATGCGCGGGCCAACGTTAGCGCCTTCAACCTCTACGTTAATGCCGAACTGTTCTAGAGTATCTTTAATGATAGCGGCATTATTGTGCGTGTCGCCCGGATCAGCCGGTGAACGTTTCTTGCTGAGCAAATCTATAGATGGCATTTCCCAATTCGGGTCGCTAATCGCCATAAGTGCAGTCGATTCCTCGGCGACTGGGCGTTTTTCGGTATCGTTCGCCCTCTTCACTAATAAACCGTGCTTCTCTTTCTTCGAATCGGCTATTTCAACATTGGAATTAACTCTGAAATTCTTGAGGCCGTCATCATCTGGATCAAGCTCGTGGCCGCTAGCACGACGCATGACTTTGGCGTTCTTAACATCTTCTTCGTTCTTGCTAGTTTTAAAAATAGAGCCGATTTTGCGGAAGAGCGCGGCGGGAGTCTCGGCATACATGAATAACGCAGTAATCAGAATTAACACTACATAGGCAAAAATTGCGACTCCATTTCCGAGCGTCTTTACGGCAATACTGTTTAATCCTTCACCAACAATGCCGCCAGTAGGTTCTGCTTGGCCGTAGGTCGGAACGCCAAATGCGCCACAAAACCAAAAAATCATCAAGACGGACGCCACCCAGACGCTCGCATCGAGGCGGTTATTCTGAGCGCGAAAAATCATTACAGCAAGATAAGTTAAGAGAACGGGGAATAGAAAAGTAGTATAGCCAAATACGTGCAAGGAGGCATCGTTGACTTTTTGCAAAGCCTCACCGCCCTTACCCATCCAAGTAACAACAAATACGATAGCAACACAGATCATTAGCAGTGCCATTATTTGGCGCCAGAAACCGCCCGGCAACTCATGCGAGTTAACTACTTCTTGCGATTTTTTCTTGCGTCCACGTTTTTTTGTTGCCATATGGGGATATTATAGCATAAAAAATAGGGAGAAAGCTTACGCTTTCTCCCTAGTCCGTTGGCCTGTCCTATTTTAGCAAGCCGTCGAGAATATCACTATAGCTACTATAATCATCGTAGATAGAGTTGCTCGAAGTTTTGCCATAATAGCTAACCAACTGTTGCACAAATACGATAATGAACCCAATTGTCGCGATGGCGATGGCGATGAAGCAAACGATGCGCAAGAGGGAAGTTTGCCCCTTGGCAATACGCGAAGCTATAAAGCTAATAGTTCCAGCGCCAATTGCGCAAATAACGGTCGGCAAGAAGCTACTTAGCCACAGGTCGCCCTGCTTGAAGCCCTTACGACCAAGCGACATGAGCGAGTAGATGATGATGCCTACCATATTAAGAGCATATACCGCAACAAAGCCTAGGAATACATTTGCGATACAGCCCCAAGCTTTCTTGGTAGCTTCGGCGTCAGTAACCTTCTTGAGCGTCAAGATTCCGTAAATCGCAAACGCTAGCGCAAACAACCCAGCCATAATAATGGTCGGCACAGCACTATTGGAGCCCATAAAGCGGCCAAAGAACGGAATGGCGAATGACCATTTTCCTTTCGTGAATCCGGCGATAGCGCAAAAGATAGCGCTATAGCCAAGGAACATCGCGAGCGCCATTGACCAAGCGTTCGTGATGGCCAATTTACGTTTATCTATGTTTATTTTTGGCATTGATACCGGCTCCACGACCGGTTTTTCTGTTTCTGGCATATATACTCCATTTAGATTATGTATATACCATATATTATATAACAAAAATGCCCGCACAATGTCGAGCATTTTCTGAATGCTTTTTCGAAGCTTAGGCTTTTTGATCTACACCTTTCATCGAGAGGCTGAGGCGACCCTTATCGTCGATAGCGTCAAGACGAACGTTGATTTCGTCGCCAACCTGCAAGGCGTCGGTAACCTTTGCTAGACGCTTGTCGCTAACTTGTGAAATATGAAGCATGCCATCAATGCCCGGCAGAATGTTTACGAAAGCGCCAAAGTCCTTAATTGAAACGACTTTGCCTCTATAAATCTTCCCCGGTTCTGGTTCCTCGACGAGCGATTTGATCCAGTTTAGGGCCTTCTCAATCTTCTCCGTGTCTGCAGCGGCGACAGTGACGAGGCCATTTTCCTCGATATTGATTTCGGCACCAGTTTCTGCGGTAATTTTATTGATAGTCTCACCACCTTTACCGATGATAGTACCAATTTTATCCGGGTTAACCATGAGCTTCTCGATGCGTGGCGCGTATGGGCTAAGATGATCGCGCGGGCCGTCGAGTACGGAAAGCATATGTTTCATAATAAACATACGACCATCGTGAGCTTTTTTGATTGCCTCGGAGAGAACACTAACTGGAAGGCCGTGAACTTTCATATCCATCTGAAGTGCCGTAATACCTTCAGTAGTACCGGTAACTTTGAAATCCATATCTCCAGCAAAATCCTCTGCGTCCATAAGATCGGTCAAGACGTACGGCTTATCACCATCCATCATTAAGCCCATAGCGACACCGGCAACTGGACGTTTTAGTGGAACGCCAGCATCCATCAAAGCGAGACAGGAGCTACAGGTAGCAGCCATAGAGGTTGAACCATTCTGAGACATAATCTCAGTAACGCTGCGGATAGCATATGGGAATTCTTCTTCGCTTGGCAAGACTGGCATAAGAGCACGCTCAGCAAGGTAGCCGTGACCGATTTCGCGACGCCCTGGGCTACCAATGCGGCCAATTTCACCGACCGTATAGCTTGGCGCGTTGTAATGGTGCATGTAGCGGCGGACACCGTCGGTAACTTCCATCGTATCGACTAGCTGGCCATAGCTGAGTGGGGCTAATGTGACAATATTCATAGCCTGCGTTACGCCGCGCGTGAAGAGGCTGGAGCCATGAGTGCGCGGCAAAATACCAACTTGGGAGCTCAGCGGGCGCACTTCATCAAGCTTTCGGCCGTCAGGACGGATGCCGTCTTCGATAATATGCTTTCGCACATCTTTCTTGACGGCTAGTTCAAAGGCCTCTGAATAATCTGCGCGGAAATGCTCGTCGTAATATTCAGTCTTAGTGGTCATCTTCTCTTCTTCGGACATCTTGTCAGTTACGCCGGCTTCTTCGTCGGTGATTTCTTTGGCGAATTCGTCATGCATTTCCCACTTGATTTCATCGATCAAATTATTGCGCTCGACTGTGTTTTGAGTGCGTAGATTGTCGCCAAGTTTACCGACCATCCATTCGTCAACTTTCTTCTGGATTTCTTCGCTTGGAAGCACGAGAGTGTATTCTTTCTCTTCGACGCCAACTTTCTCGCGGAGTTCGTTCTGGAGCTTGATGGCTGGTTGAATCATCTTGAGACCCCATTCGAGACCTCCGATGATGACATCTTCTGGGACTTCGTTAGCGCCCGCTTCAACCATGGTAATGCCGGTATCTTTACCAGCCACAACCAAGTCGAGATCAGAAGCATCGCGCTCTTCTGGAGTGAGGAAGGCCTTATATTCGCCATTAACACGACCAATACGCAAACCGGCAATTGGCCCATCAAACGGAATCCCGGCTAGCATTAACGCGCTAGATGCCGCAATCATAGCGATGACGTCCGGCCTAAAGTTCGGATCCATCGATAGAACAGTCGCCACGACCTGCACCTCTTGGCGATAGCCTTTCGGGAAAAGCGGACGAATTGGGCGGTCAATGAGACGGCCGATTAGGACGGCATTGTCGGAAGGTTTGCCTTCGCGCTTAATAAATTTACTACTGCTAATTTTGCCAGCAGCATAGTATTTCTCTTCGTAATCGATAGAGAGTGGGAAGAAATCCTGTACAACTGGCTTAGTGCCGACAACGACCGATCCAAGAACGACGGTGTCGCCATAGCTAACGAGTACGGATGAAGTAGTACGAAAGCCGACGCGGTTAACTTCCAGCGATAATGGGCGGCCGCAAAAATCCGTCTCCACCTTGAAAGTCTTCTTTCCGCTGGGGTTGATAATTTCCATTACATTTCCTTTCTTCGAGAAAATAATATGTATCCATGGCCGTAGTCTAAGTACTACCGCCGCTGGGTATCTATCATTTTCTCGATATTTGATACTGTAAATAATTATACCACACCCCTCTTATTCGTCTCCAGAAATGTAACGATCGACTGACCTGATACGACCTGCCATATTCATGAGAGTACATCCCATTCGCCAAGGAGATGCAAGCAAAGTGCCAACACTAGCGGAAAGGAGGTGGTCCGAGTTGGATGAATTAATCAATCCAGTTGTTGTTACTGGTTTCGTAAATGAAGCTACTATTAAAAATATATTCGAGAAAATCGAAAAGCCGGCTGGAGTACGATTATGTTCTCGCTATGACGACAAAAAGAATGGAACGGTGTTATATGTGTGGCCTTTTCGGGCCGCTTTCGCGTACAGTGATAGAGATGGCTTTTTCTACGTATTCTATTTAGATGACGAGGCGCTCGAGAAGGACGGTATCAAAAGCATCGAGGCTACCTGCAAGTTAACACGCCAACATAGTGCCTTGGCCCTACAATGGCGAAACGTAGGGTGGATTAATGAGCAATAAACCGTGCTCAACCCCATGTACGGCATGGGGATTTTTCTTGCCCTACAAACATATCGTCGACCGCACAATTACCACGCTCCGTAAATTGACCAATGTGTTATTTTGTGTCATAGTGATAATAGTGCGTTTCTTTTTTGTTGGAGAAATGCAAGTGTAACATTTTTTGTGTGTTGTTTTTTACCTAGGAAAGAAGGTGATAAAAAATGGTGGAACTTGCTGGCTATCAAATAACCATACCCGCAAACAAAGCTGAAATGCGGATGGGGTCTATCAACAATATATTCAGGAAGATCGCCGAGGGGCATAATGCATGTTTCAGCTACGCCGAAGATGACGGGAAAGCTAAAATTTGCGTTTACCCATTTAGTATGAGCTACGAAGCTCGCAAGTCAAAGTCGGGTCTCGATGCAATAGTACCACCGAGTTGCTACGTGCTCAGGATGGACGGCGTACTGTCTACTCAATCGTATGGAACCATAAAAAGACTCAGCGATGAGTACTTTGCGAGAACTACAGAGCGGGACGGCGACAAATTATTGCGCATGGCTTCACTTGAGGCCGTAGATGTCTATGGCGGAAATTGGGTATTGGAGCCGGATTGCGACGCAGTTTTCGCCCAGTTTATCTGTACGGAATTCAGAATCTCGGCGGCGGTATCTAGGTCTAATTCTCCCGACATAGGAGCAAAGCTCAGGCGAGATGCGGTCGAAGTTGGGAAAATAATTGCCGACGTCGTTATGCATACAAACTTACAGGACGATGTAGCGAAGAATGCCCATCCTCTTCTTCAGTCGCTCTTCGGAGAGCTCCTGAAAATGGATGGCGCTGGGGGCGACTGAAGGCCAGCCATAACAACAAAGCTGTTTTAACCCTATCGCTGTCGATAGGGTTTTTCGTACTCTAAATTATAGGTATACACTTTATGCTTGACTTTATTTCTCTTTTGTGCTATAATACGGATATAAATCTACATTTGCACCATTAACAAAGCACAGAAGGGGAGGTAGCTATGCCGATAATAGTAAGGGACGGCGCTATGCTAATAGTTGAAGGCATTCACAATTGTCAACTAATCGAAGGCACTTTCAATAAGTTAGACGTTGCCAGGGGGTACTCAGTAATCGTCTGGCATAATGAAAGAAACGGGCTCGACGTGACGGAAGTTATAGTTGTTCCCCGAAAATTCAGGTATGTTTATCACCCTCGAACGGCGGGCGACCAAGACTACGGCCTCGCAAATATTAAGCATGTCGTCTTCGAGGTGCCATTCGAGATAAGACAAGAAGATCTTTCGAGCCTACAAAAAGGCTATGCCGAATTCAGGGACGAAAGAAACCGGTTGAGCTCGAGTGGCGGCACAACGCTTGGCGATATGACTTTTTGCCCGACAACGAGCGAGTGGTTACTCGACGAGGATGATTTCGAAGTCAGAAGTACGGCGATTCAGATTGAAATATCCGTCGGCGACGGCCCGTTACAGGACAATCTTAACGAAGTAGTCGCGACAAGACGCTTTATCGATGAACAGCTCTGCAAGTTCGTCGATGAGCGATTATACTCGGATGTCTATTACACTGTTACTAACATCTTCTGTGCCATCATTGACGAGCTCGAGTTGCGCAACATGCGCGATGTCGGGAAATGTTAACTGAATGCGAACGTATTTTAAGAGCCCGATCTTTTTAGAGGTCGGGCTTTTTTTCATCATAAAAAATCCGGCCCGCTGGGGGGGGTCGGATTTTAATAGCGATTGCAATTTATTTGCGAAGGCCGAGAGCCGCAACAGTTGCTTTATATTTCTCAAAATCTGTGCGCTCAAGATACTTTAGAAGCTTCTTGCGCAAGCCAACCATCTGAATGAGACCGCGCTTAGCCATAAAGTCGTGCTTGTTAGCCTTGACGTGCTCGGTAACTTCTTTGATGCGCTCAGTCAAAATCGCAACCTGCACCTCTGGTGAGCCAACGTCCTTATCACTACGGGCGAGCTTCTTGATCGCCTTAGCCTTGTTATCTTTAGTAATCATATTGGGCTAATTTTATCACAAATCTTAAGATGACGCAACAATTCTACTTATTGTTCATATACTTCACCAACGCCGCACGAATATCTTTGACCGGCAGTACGAATTTATCCTTAATAGTTGCTGGCGCAATAGCATTCTTGAAGCCGAGTTTTTTCGCCTCGGCAATACGGCGATCCGGTGCTATTACGCTGCGAATTTCGCCACCAAGGCCAATCTCGCCAAAAACTACAATTTTATCATCAAGCTTACGACCAGCCGCGGCGCTCGCGATAGCCATGCAAACTGCAAGATCCGCAGCAGAATCATTGAGACGCAGGCCGCCTACGACGTTAATAAAGATATCTTTATCTTGTAATTTAAGCTTGGTTCGTTTTTCGAGAACTGCAACTAGGAGGTTAAGGCGGTTTAGGTCGAAACCGGAAGCCGTGCGCTTGGGGTAGCCAAAATTAGTCGGATTGACGAGTGCCTGAATTTCCACTAAAAGCGGACGCGCACCCTCAATGGTAGCCATAATAATACTTCCGTCAGTATTTTGGCGTTCCGACAATAGAGCTTCGGATGGATTCTTAACCTCGGAAAGCCCCTTATCGGCCATTTCAAATATCGCCATCTCGGTCGTAGAGCCAAAGCGGTTTTTAACGGCGCGAATAGTCTTAAAACCGCCATAGCGATCACCCTCGAAGTTCAAGACGACGTCCACTAAATGCTCGAGGATTTTTGGCCCAGCCAAAGTGCCGTCTTTTGTTACGTGACCCACGATTATTACGGCTGTATTGCTTGCTTTGGCGGCTCGAATAATAAGATTACCGCAACTACTAACCTGACTAACAGTTCCCGGGGCTGAGCTGATTTCCGCTAAGCTTAGCGTTTGAATTGAGTCTATTATTACGAGCTCGTAGTCGCTTTCTTCGATAGTCTTAGCTATGTCATTGCCCGATGTTGAGCTAGCAAAATGTAACTGCCCCGAAGACGCCCCAAGACGAACCGCGCGCATCTTTACTTGACTAGCCGACTCCTCTCCAGAAACATACAGCACCTTATGACCAGAATTAGATACGGCGGCACATACTTGCATCAGAATTGTAGATTTGCCGATGCCCGGCTGCCCTGCTAGCAGATTAACCGAACCGAGCAAAATGCCGCCACCTAGAACGGAATCAAAATCTAGGAAGCTAGTCGAGAGACGAGACTCGGTATCGGCCGTCTCTATTGTATCAATGGATACCGCATTGAGCTTCTTGCCAGATACGGCACCACGAGCCAAGGCTCCCTTTATTTCTGATTCAGCGGGAACAACTTGCTCCATGAGCGTATTCCATTCGCCGCAGTTCTCACAACGGCCAGCCCATTTCGCGTGGCTAGCACCGCAGTTTTGGCAGACGTACCTTGTTTTTTGTTTAGCCATAAACTCAGTTTAGCACGCCGTGTCTTTCGCAATAAGCATGAGCTTCTAAAAAGCTCCGGCATATGCCGGAGACTTGTTTATGGCTTAATCACTTCGTCAATAATACCGTATTTGAGCGCCTCTTCGGCAGACATCCAATTATCGCGGTCCATATCTCGCTCTATTGTCTTTGCGTCCTTGCCTGTATTCTTGCACATCATGTCAATAACGATTCTTTTAAGCTCGATGCCTTCCTTAAGGGCGATTTCCTGATCTGTAATCTTCCCCTCCGTGCCGGAGCTAGGTTGATGTATCATGACACGAGCATTCGGCAAACAGAAACGTTTCCCCTTGGCGCCCGACGATAACAGTAGAGAGCCCATCGAGGCTTGCAGGCCGATGCCGATAGTCTGGACGTCCGGCTCGATGTAGTTCATCGTATCGATAATCGCAAAACCGGCATAGATTGAGCCGCCGGGGGAATTAATATATAGCTTGATATCTTTTTTAGGATCTTCGTAGGCTAGATGTAGCAACTGAGCCACTACGAGATTTGCTGTTTCTGGAGTAACTTGATCGCCTAGGAAAACGACGCGCTCTTTTAGGAGGCGTGAGTAGATATCGTACGCGCGCTCGCCGCGATTCGTCTCTTCGACGACGGTTGGAACCAAATAATCATTTAACTTATTCATAGTTCCATAATATATACTTAGCACTCACAAGTCAAGAGTGCTAAGTATAATCCTAGGCAGCCTCACTTCGTTCAGGGAATTCGAGAAACTCACTAGGTTCGGGCGATAAAGACTTGCGAGCTTCGCTTAGGATTTTCGCGGCAGCATTAAGAAGGGCGCTTTGATTATCATAATCCTCAATTTTATCAGGGACATTTCGCGCTTGAGCCTCAACGAGTCTACCGTCCTTCGAATATATCAGTTTCCATTGGCCAATTATATCTACATTGTCAACTGCATACTCTGTGGATTTTTTTAGTATTGTCTCCTCTGGAGAAAGACCTTTCGTGCCACCACTCGACCCTAGCATGCCATAATTGGGCTTCTTACTATAGAATCTTTGATCGTCTTTATCGAGTTGATACCAAGCCACGTCGCCATACGTCCGCTCTTCGTCATATAGATTGGATATTTCCGAGATTTGGCGGTTCATGTCGCTAATCATGTAATCTAGGCATGAAATATGAGCCTCCACGGAAGACGAATCCGCATAATCCGCCGCAACGCCTTTCGGGTCGCGCGCATATGTTTCATAGAGAAATCTGACTATTTCCCGGACGCGAGGACGACTCTCGTAGTCGCGGAGCTTTAATATATCGCGCGCAAACTCCTTCTCACTGCGGCCAAACATCTGCTCGTATGCCGACATCTTTTTATCTACGTTACTATGGAGTTTCTCTTCTTTGCCGATCTTGTACCGCAACCTCTCGCTCGAATTATTATCATCGTCCGTTAGAATACCCTCCTCTTTAGCCTTAGCTAGGTATTCCGCTATCCTATTCTTAATATCCATCATTTCTGAGCTATCCTCAGCTATGTTAGCGGCTCTTTTCTGATTGCGCTCTTCTTTTAGTGCTAATAAATCAGAAAGCGCATCAATTCTTTTTTGGCGCGCATCGCGTTCTTCTAAGAATTCCGACATTTCGTTTCGGGATTTATCGTAATTATAAAGAGCATAACCACGACCGCGAGGCGCAAAACGCTTAACGGCATCCCAGTCAATCGCCCCCTCTTTGCCATCATTCGTAATTATATCCCATACTTTTTCAATCGGTTGATCTTCGCCAAGCTCTTCGATGATTCCTAACGTACGTTCAACCTTTAGAGCTCCGCCATCCTTGTCGTCACCCTTACCATGATACCCCTCATCAAGGATTGTATGAGTAATATATCTATCCAGGGCTTTGTTACTGCCAAAGTAATCAAGACTTTCAGCATCCTTGACGTACTGATGGATGGATGCCCTAGCGCCGAGATCGCGCACCTGCTCTAGGAGCCGCCTAACATCAGCTCGAGCTTCTTCGTCGTCGGCGTCGTTCATCCCTTCGAGCTTCGTTTCTAACATATACTCCATCTCGAATAGAATACCCGTCGTAGACTCTGGGCGCTCTTTCGGATCCATATAAGCAATATGGTAAGAGTAGTCGTCGTACAGTCTTTGTGCATCCTCCGCGGAGAGTTTCTGACCAGTACTAGGACATTCGAACGTAGTGTTGAGATGTTTCTCTATGAATGCCTCCTTATGAAGGTTGATTAACTCATCAGACAATCGATCACCTTCTTCGGTATTTTCGGGCGTAAACCTGCTCATGATTGCATTTAAGACATCGAGTTTGCCCTTAGGTGGTCGCTCATTCTTTTCCAGCTCCATCACGCTGGTCGAATAGACGCCATACAATTTCTCTGCATCCTCCGCAGGAATAGAGTTGAAATATTTATCAATAAACGCAGTACGGTCTGGATTTGGGTCCACCTCCTTTACGCTTTCAGCAGATTTGCGTTGTTTTGCTTTCTTTTTTGCTTGTTTTCTTTTCTGTATACCTTCCGATATAGTCGTGATGATACGCCCAATACGGGATATGATAGATTCGTGAGTTTTCTCTTCCTCAACTTCCTCCCCCATCGTAAGCCAATCAATATCGCTGCCTATATCCGTTAAGTCAGGTTCATTTTCGTTACCGACCCCAAAATACTGCAACCATCTATTTTCCCCATATGGATTAGTTTCTCCGCCTCCCGATGAAGCCTCCATATTTCTCATTAAGTATTACTCCTGCCTATTGTCTTTAGCATTATTATACACGAAATAATGCTTATTCTTTAGCAATGGACAGCGAGTATTTTTCTTTTTTGTAGTCGATTTTGGCAATATCGCCTTTTTTGAGCTTATCTGCTAGTAAGTTGTCCGCAATGAGGCTTTCAATATTATCCTCTATCACGCGGCGAAGCGGGCGCGCGCCATTTTTGGAGTCGTATCCACTATGGATAAGTTGCTTCTTGGCAGCGGGAGTAAGTTGCAGGCCAACGGATTTTGTGGCAAGACGTTTTTTGAGATCCTCTATCATATTGTCGAAGATTCTTTCAACATTCTTCTCGCTAAGGGCATTAAACGTAACAATGGAATCAAAACGGTTGACGAGTTCCGGACGCATTAGTTTGCGCAGAGCTTTCATGGCGGCCGCCTCATTAGCGGCATGCTCGGCTGCAAGTGCTTTTTCATCTTTCTTGGTTTTAGCGGCAAAGCCCATTTCGTTCTCACGGTACATTTCTTCCGCACCGAGATTGCTAGTCAATATAACTATCGAGTTATTAAACTTCACTTTGGTACCCTGCCCATCAGTTAAAGTTCCATCTTCTAGTATCTGAAGCAGGATATTAAAAACGTCTGGGTGAGCTTTCTCAATCTCATCAAAGAGTACGACTGAGTATGGGCGGCGTCGGATTTGCTCGGTTAATTTGCCACCATCATCGTAGCCAATATAGCCAGCCGGAGCGCCGACTAGGCGGCTCACATTGTGCTTCTCGCCAAATTCAGACATGTCTATCTTGATAAGTGAATCTTCACCACCGAATACCTCGCGTGCGATTACTTTAGCGAGCTCGGTTTTACCAACACCGGTCGGCCCCATGAAGATGAATGAGCCAATCGGGCGATGGAGGTCGGCGATGCCGGAGCGGCCGCGACGAATTGCCTTGCTAACGGCCTTAATAGCTTCATCTTGGCCGATAATATCTTTTCCTAAATGCTTTTCGAGATTCACGAGAATTTCTTGCTCCGAACCATGAACGCGACTAACCGGAATTCCCGTCTTAAGACTGATCGCGGTGGCTAGATTGTCGGAATTTACTGCAGGAATTTCCTCGAGGTTCTTCTTGTCTTTTTCAAGCTTCTTTATTTCTTCTTGAAGTTGGGCTGCCCGCGTCTTATACATAGCTGCCTTCTCGTAGTCTTCTTTTTCGGCCGCTGCTTCGATTTTTGCTTCTAGGTCGACTAGCTCGATGCGATTCTTCTTGTAGGCATTGCCGCCTTTTTTATCGATAGATACGCGCGCAATCGCACTAGCCTCATCAATAACATCTATAACCTTATCCGGCATATAGCGATCCGAAATATATCGCTCAGATAAAGTAATCGCTTCCTCTAGAATCTCATCGGAAATAGAAACTTGATGATATTTTTCGTAATGAGATTTAATGCCCTTTAAAATGCGTAGCGTAATGGTCGGGGATGGCTCATTAACCATTACAGTCTGGAAGCGACGCGCCAGAGCTTTATCTTTTTCAATATTCTTTCGATATTCATCCAAGGTTGTAGCGCCAATTAGTTTAAGCTGGTTGCGCGCGAGGGCGGGCTTAAGAATATTCGCCGCATCCATGCTACCCTCGGCTGAGCCTGCGCCGGACAACAAATGTAATTCGTCAATAAACAAGATGACCGAATCATCTTCGACGGCTTCGTCGATAATTCCTTTGATGCGCTCTTCGAATTCGCCGCGAAACTTAGTGCCGGCAACAACTGAGCTAAGATCGACCTGAAAGATACGCTTGCCGATAAGCTTGCCAGGCACGTCATTTTTAGCGATGCGCATAGCTAGTCCTTCGACGATAGCTGTTTTGCCTACGCCAGCCTCACCGATAAGAACAGGGTTTGATTTCGTGCGACGACAAAGAACGGTGACAGCACGCTCAATTTCTTGCTCTCGGCCAATAACCGTGTCTAGCTTGCCATCCTTGGCGGCGGCGGTTAAATCTGTTCCATACTTACTTAAGAATCGATAACTTGCACGTTTGCCAGCTTTGCGCTTCTGCTCTTCAATTTTCGCCTCGCTAGCTTGATGCTCGACTAGCTCTTCAATGTTCTCTGCCAGGCTCTGAAGATCGACATCGAGACGATCGAGAAGAATAGATGCGCGAGAGTTTGGCTGCCGCACTAAAGCATAAACGATATGCTCGGTGCCAACAATATCTAGACCATTTTCTTTAGCAAAATTCAGAGACATGCGTAGCGTCAGGACGGTCGCCTCCGAAAGAGACATCATTGCCATTGGGGCGGCCGGCACATCGACCGCAACTTTGCCCTGTGCGCGTTCCACTTCATCGATATCTATGCCGTTTTCCCTCAAAAGCTTGGCGCCCGTGCTAGTGTCCTGCGCAAGAATACCCATCAAGAGATGCTCGGTACCCATGTAGCCTTGATTGTAACGCTTACTATAATAATCAGCCTTCTGCAGCGCAAAACGAGCGTTTTCGCTCAGATGGTTCATAATCTCACTAAATTCATCTACCATATGTGCATCTTATTTTAGTCGTTTAGCACTCGCAAGTCAAGAGTGCTAAAAGATTGACTTTTCATTCCGTTTGTGCTATAATTATAGTATCTAACTATCGGTTCGCACCTTAACGGTGACATTATGTTCTAGAAGGAGGGGGCATTATGGATAATAACAGAAACAACGAGCTTTATGCGAAAATTTTTTTTGCGGCGCTACTAGCGTTAGCCGTCGAACTCGGCGCAGCATTGATAGTCGCCGTACAAGACATGAATTACGTACCGCCAGCAACGGAGCACCTATCTGATTTCGGTTCGCAGGACTGGCGCCGGGAGGCATTCCCCGTTTCGGGCGCACACAACAGTACTTCGTCTAGAGAAGATCAAACTGCTCTTGAAGAAGCAGTCGAAGGGAGTTTATTATCTCCTGAGGATCGGGCGAACTTCGAGGGGGTCAATAACAATGACTGTACAGAAGCCACCCCTAATCCAGAACTGAACGACGAAGAAGAGAAACCGCAGCTCAACACGAGCTCAGCAGTCTGCACCCCCGAACGGCCAGATAATTATGTCGATCCCAAAACTGGCGAAGTGTACGACATAATCGAGGGTGACAGGGCTCTACTAATCCATCCAACTCTCCGAAGCGTCGGAGTGTGCGATTTAAGCAACGGCGACAAACTAGTTGTCGTTTCGAAATTCGAACTACCTGACGGGGAACTGTTTTCGGAATCCCTTCTACTCGAGCTTAACCGCAACGGAATTACTGCTCGAGCAAAAGGCTACAATGAAAGGTTTTGGGGATGGGTAATTACGGTTGACCGCCTCAAATCGTCAGGAGACGTCTCAAACCAGAACATCGGCAGCATCGCGTATAATATTGCAGAGTCCATAGCGAAAGATGGACACCCTAAAGCCGAGACGTATGAGTAATGGCTCAGATTTAAGTCACCGAAAACCTACTCCAGCCCCAAACACTGGGCTGGAGTCTTTTTTGTGCTTTAGTTCAATGCGCCCGCGGAGTGCTTATTTTTCGCCGAGTAGCCCCAGAAAACGCTGTTCATTAATGACTTCCGTGCCGTATTTAGCCGCCTTATCGAGCTTAGACTTGCCGGTATTATGACCCGCCACTAAATATTTGGTACTTTTTACGACACTACTATGGAATTCGCCACCCAGGGCGCGAATTTTTTCGGCCGCAGCGTCGCGCCCCATCGAGTCAAGCGTTCCGGTAACTACAAACGACAAGCCACTTAGGCGACCACCGGAAGTATCCTCATAGATTGGCGTAACTCCGAGAGTACTTAGGTCGTCGAGCATTTTTAGATTATCCTCATCAGAAAAGAAAGCTAGAATCGATTCGGCCACTATTTTGCCGATGCCCGGCAGCTCCAGCAATTCCGCTTCAGCGGCGTCACGAAGAGCATCGAAACTCTTAAAATGAGCTGCGAGATCGATGGCGGTTTGGCTGCCGATGTGGCGAATACCAATTGCTGTAATGAATCGCGCAAGCGGTGGGGTTTTGCTAGCTTGTATATTGTCCACTAATTTATGTGCCGATATCTCCGCAAAACGGTCTAATTCTTGAATTTGGCCAGACGTGAGCAAATAGAGGTCGGCGATTGAGCCGACAAGCCCAGCATCCACTAAAGCCTCGACATTTTTCTCGCCAAGACCTTCGATATTTAGCGCCGATTTGCTCGCATAGTATTCTATGGAGCGTTTGAGCATTTCGTCGGCATTTGAGCCTTTAACGCGATAAACGACTTCCCCGGCAGAACGCTCGAACTCTAGCTCGGGATACTGTTCGTGTAAAGCTTCTTCGTAGTTATAAGGCTTAGATTCTTCAGGGCGAAGCTCAATCAATACTCGATTAACTTGCGGAATAATGTCGCCGGCTTTATAAATAACCACGGTGTCGCCGATGCGCACATCGAGGCGAGCAATCTCGTCAGCATTATGAAGCGAGGCATGCCTTACGGTTGTTCCAGCAACCTGTACGGGATCAAAAACAGCAACGGGCGTAGCGGCACCCGTGCGTCCAATCGAAATTACAATGTCGCGAATGATAGTCGTGGCTTCTTCGGCGGGATACTTAAATGCGACGGCAGCACGTGGCGTTTTGCCGACTATGCCTAACGCACGGTAGACTTTGCGGTCATTAACCTTGATAACGGCCCCATCAGTATTAAATGGCAGGTTTTGACGAATCTTATTCAGCTCATAAATAAATTGCATTGCACCGCGCAAGTCGTGATAGATTTTTTGCTGACCGGAAATGCGAAAGCCCAACTCTTTCATCTTTTCATATGCATGCGAATTGGTATCGAGGTCGGGAGAAACCATGTCGTAAGCCATAAACTTCAGAGGGCGACTAGCGGCAACCTTCGGATCTAACTGGCGAATTGACCCGGCCGCCAAATTTCGCGGATTTGCGAACTCCGGCTTGCCGGCCGCACGTTGTTTAGCGTTTAGATTTTCGAAGTCCTTTTTAAAAATAACGATTTCGCCGCGAACTTCCACATGTCCTTCTTGCGCAATGCTTAGCGGCACGTTTTCTATAGTTCGCACGTTCATCGTGACATCCTCGCCGACTCGCCCATCGCCACGCGTAATCGCCTGCTTGAGTAAACCTTCTTCATATATTAATGCGCAAGCAAGGCCATCCATCTTAATATCGACAAATAGCTCTGGATTCACGGCGCCGAGCTTTGCAATTCGATCAAGCCAATCACGCATCTCGTCTTCCGAAAATACATCGGCAAGCGAAATCATGCGTTCGGCATGGGCGACTTTTTGAAATTTATCTAGCGCCCGCCCAGCCACGCGTTGAGTTGGCGAGTCTGGCGTAATGAGTGATGGGTATTTTTCTTCAAGCTGACTAAGTTCATGTTTTAGGCTATCGGCGGCCGCTTCCGACATGATAGATTCATCAAGCACATGGTAATGGTATCTGTAGTCATTGATTAGGTCGCGCAATTTCTGAACGCGTTCAATTACTTCATTCGGGACATCAGTTGGGGTCATCGAGCATCCTTCGGTAGAATAGATAAATATATGCAGTAGCATAAATGACTGTAAACGTAGTCATTACTTGTAGGAAGAACGAAGCGACCGGCGCGCGCAGGTTTGCCCACCATTCAATCTTGCTTTTGAGCAATAAATCTAGCCACATTACTGGTAGCATCACAATTACCCATATCACTCCGAGGAATATAACAGCGAAGACTAAGCGAATGATAAACTTCGTGCGCCGACCTTGCATGAGATCGGTCGTAGCGTTCAAGGCCGTAACTGGATAGATCCCCGGAACAGTGACGGCAACAAGCGCCGTTACGGAAACTGGTAGTAAATAGGCGGAAAGCAGAATGAGAAGTGCGCTAAACAGCCAATATATAAATGCATATAGTGGCGTTTCGAGAAAGCCCGTCTGAACCGCTGCGGAATATGTAACGATGAATATAAAAACTGGAATCAGATGGACAAAAATCAACGCCATAATTAAGAGCGACGATATTAGTGGCGTCAAAGCGTTATAGATGCCATCGCGGAATTTCGGGTTATTTCCCGCCAGCAGGTGCCGGAGATAATAAATAGTTGTGAGCCACGTGATTGCCACAAAGATAATTGCGAATACTTGCTGAACCTCATTCATACCACGCGTAAGGCCGCCGGTTGTTATGGTAGATATTAACAAAAGACCAGCTTCGGCTACGCGACCAAGCTCGCCTTGGTTCAGTGCGCTGTAGCTGTTTTTTAGGCTGTCCTGAAATGTTTGATATGTCTCCTCACTCATCAGGCCAACAAAAGCCGTATTGAGGACGACAACCATAGCCAGTAGCGGCAAAAACAATTTCCAGTTCTTGAAAATAATCTTCAACGTAGTCATTGCATGCTGCACTAAGCCGGGCGCCTGCAATTCGCGTTGATAATCCTCGCGATACGAGAGTCTGAACGAGCGATGTAGTCGAACGCGAGCACGTTTTTTCGCCCAGATTTTTTCGCGTTTTTCGTAAAAAGCCTGCTTAAATGTCTTGCGCGGCTTTCGATTTTTTGCGCTAGTGCTAGTGGTTTTGGGGGCGCTTTTTGTGGATGTTTTCTTTTTCTTACTTTTTGACACTTTCAAGCCTTTCTATACGTGCTTCAATTGGCGGATGAGTCGAAAAGAAACGGCTCAATACGGATTTTTTCAGCGGATTAGAAATATACATTGCTTCGGTCGCAATATTTTGCTGGCGCATTGGCCGATTATGTGCATCGAGTTTACGAAGCGCACTAATCATATCGTCAGGATTACCGATAATTGAAGCCGATGACGCGTCGGCTAAATATTCGCGTTGGCGCGAAACCGCAAGCTGCACGATGGTCGCCAAAAGCGGTGAGAGCACCAATACGATTAATACAAAAAGCATACCGATCGGCGAATTGTCTTCTTCGTCGCGATCGCTATACCAAAGCACACGCAAGCCAAAGTCTGACAAGAGTCCGGCTATCATCGTGAGGCCAAAAGTAATCATATTGACGCGAATATCGTAATTTCGCACGTGCGACATCTCGTGTCCGAGAACCGCACGCAACTCTTTATCGTCCATAACATCCAATAACCCAGTCGTGACAGCTAATGCGGAATGGTGTGGATCGCGACCAGTAGCAAAAGCATTCGGCGCCGAATCGTTTATTACATATAGACGCGGTACGGGAATCTTTGCGCTCTCGGCCAGTTTAGTTGCTATACGATAGTAGCGAGCATGCTCATCTTGGTCGGCCTCCTTGGCGCCGGCGGAAGCAAGGGCTAATTTGTCGGAAAGGAAATATTGAATCGCCGCATAGCCTAAAGCAATTACTACGCACCATATTAATATGGCGGAATCATTTGCCAGCCATGCAAAAAGCCACCCTATTAAGCCAATGAGTGCCACAAATAAGAGCATCATGAGAATCGTATTGATTTTGTTTTGCGCAATTTGCTTCCGTAGGGCTACTGCCATGCAACCATTATACCACTTGTTGCTCACTAGATATCTCTCTGACAAACGGGGACGGATTCTTACTATTGGCGATTAGGTAAGTTGCTTCACGAGCGCGCGTAATTGCGACATAAAACAGGCGGCGTTCTTCGGCGAATGGGTAAGGCTCATTATCTGCAAGTAGTGAATTAATAATAGGGTCAGATTCACGAACGGCCGGCATACCATTTAGGCCAGAGTTCATATTCAAAACGATGACAATATCGCGCGTGATTCCTTTAGATTTATGCATGGAGCAGAACTCGAGTTTAAGCTCTTGCCCAATATCGCTCCGCCAGATAAGGTTAAAAATATCAGCGTTATCACGATGTGGGGCGATTTTGAAAAGCTTAGACTTTAGGCGCCGAATGTCGTGATTATAACGCGAAATAATTTGGATGGACTTTTGTTTAACGGCTTCAATGCCGATTTGTGCAATAATGCTTTGCAGAATGATTCGTAGCGACTCGGCGTCCTGCCCTTCTTTTTGTTTAGTTTGTTTATTAAAAATAACATAAATGGGCGTCGTAGTCTGCTTGGGGCTTCTGACCATTTTATGTGACTGGGCGGGGTTTCGCTGAATAAAATCACAGCTAATGCGAGTGGTTGGCTGGCCAAAACGGTGCGTCGATTCAATAAAACTGCGACGCGTTGCGAGGCCAAAGATTTGCTCAAAATCTTTAATTAGCGCCAAATCGCTGCCAGCGAAACGATAAATTGACTGCCAATCGTCTCCGACGGCAAATAGTTTGCAGCCGGGATTTTTACGCAAAATAGAACGGATTAATAACAAACGATTGCGCGATAAATCCTGTACCTCATCGAGCAAAATGTACTCATAGCCACGCGCGCAATTATCGACTTCTTCAACTTGACATTTGGCGACATTAATCATGTCAGCAAAATCATATTGGCGTGTTCTAAATAGATATTGTTCATAGGCGTTATAGATGCGCGCATAAATCCTCCGAAAAATTGCGTTGCGAGTTGCGGAGTATTTATCCTCGCCGTGAAGACGTTCGACTATTTCGGACATACTATATGTGCCGTTTTTGTGTAACGACAAAAAAGTTTGTAGCATACAATAAAAGCCTTCAAGATTCCTAATATGGCTGCCGTCTTTCAATAGTTTTTGATACAATTCAGCATCGGGAAGCCGTTGTGGCGTAATATGATATTTATTTAATTCTGATTCTAAAAAATCAAACATCGAACAATCACGCCAATGCCATGACGGAACGGCGATGTAGTTTGTACTATTTCTAGCATGGAGTTCAGTGCGCCATTTTGCGTCTCGTATATACTCGCGCCCATATGGGCTGTGGCCTTTTTGGTCAATAACTAAATAATCTATGTATATTATTTTTGGCGTTTTTATAACAAAGTTAATATGACATTTCTGCTCCGAAAATGGACATTGATCGTTCTTCGTAAATTCTAAACCATGAATGCGCAGCCAATCGGCGACACGTTCTTCCTCGATAGCAACTTGATCGACCAAAAATGGATAATAGAACAAAACAAAATCGACAAAAACGCGGGCGAAGTCTGCGTCATGCAAAATCAGAAATTCACAATAATTACGGATAAAAATGCCAATTTGCGTGTCGGCAATTAGTTGTTTTTGCGCCATCGATGGCTGCCTGGCGGAACGTAAAAAATAATTGCCGAGGCTATGGAAAGTTCGGATTTCTACGCCATCGATATTGCAGCGCTCTTTTAGCTCGGCGACTGTTTTCTGCGTAAAGGATATTACGAGAATGTGCCGCGACGGTATCCTTAGTTGATTATGGATATATTCGATTTTAGCAAGCAGACTTAGAGTCTTCCCGCTACCAGCAGAAGCAAGAACAAGTTGAGCATCTTCGCAGGCGACCACGGCCTCGATTTGTTGCTTATCGAGCGAGTGGCCAGCACAAGTCAACGGTTGCCGTTTTGTGCACTTTAAAAAACGCCGATTGTGAAGCTCGCGAAAGAACGCAACCAAGCGCGTTTTGAGTCATTTCTTACGACCGCCCAGGAGCTGCGCGCAAAGCTTGGACATGTCACGAAAAGAAATATATCGATCATTACGAAAAAGAGCTTTTATAACCACATTTAATTGATAAAACTTTGCACGCATAACCTAAATATATAGCTTTCGGCGCAACGAGAAAGCATAAGTGTAATAAAATTTTTACCGGCATTAAAAAACGGGGTTTTTGCCCCGTTGCGCCGCATAATGCGGCTAAATGTGTAGGCCGAAAGAGATCAGTCAGAGAGGAGAAGCTGGCCGGACCAGAAATTGTTATATACGCGCACGTTTCCAGCCCACTCATCATCATATTCATCCGGTTCTTCATCGTCATCCAGATCTTCATAGTCATCCGGATCTTCATCGTCATCCAGATCTTCCGGATCCTCCTGGCGCTCTTCTCCCTCAGGAGCGATGGACAGCGGGATTGACTCAACTGTTTCATTGATAATGTTGCAGATCGTTTCCGCGACCTGTCTCTCCTGATTCTCATCAATCGACTTAGTCGGATCAATGACCATTGCGAATGTCGCCAGAGCATAATAATCACCGTCGTCCTCGACGGACATGATCAGGCCGGAGTCGGGATTGCCCGACGAATTCCACTCATCCACCGCGTCCAAGCAACGCTCCTGGAGATCCTCCTTAATGTCGTCCGTCGGCTCGTCCCCTTTCCAGCAGAAAAAGAACTGGGGATTGCGGTTGCGGCAGCCTCGGTCCGTCATCTTCGGATGAGCATACACACCCATACAGATAGCGACGCCGTCTTCGGCCTCGATCTCGTTCAGAGCCGCTTCCATGATCTCCTGGCTGTTTTCGCACAGCCTATCAATTGTTTCATTAAACCTTGCATCACTCATTTTTGTTCCTCCTTTTTCGAAAAAATGGCGACTTGAGTTTACGGTTTCCTACACAAAGAAAAAGAGATAGACTTTCTCTACTCTTTTCTTCTGGAAATCATTATAGCATATTTAATTATATTATGCAAATACTTCCTGTACTAATATTATGCCCCGTTGGTTTCGCTGCGATTCTCGAGCAATATGCAGACTATTTCGACAACCTCTTAGCGGCAATTGTCACGACGAGGCCGACAATAGTAATTATCAAGCCAGTGTGGATTAGAGAATACCCAGCCTGAACATCAATCGTATACTGAAGTTGCCGCTCTAGTGTCGGATCTTGATATGGGATCCCTGCTCTGAAAACCAGATAATATTCACTCACGAGAAAAACGAATACTCCAGCCATTAGCAGCGCCCATGCGAATGGCGTGATGTTTTTCTTCGTCTTTTTCATAACTATATTAATTATACTTAATCAGCTAACTCGCTTGTCAAGAAGTGGAATTTTTGCCACATATGAAAAATGCCGAGCACTTATATGCTCGGCATGAGGTTCCCAGGTATGATTTTAGACTGGACGGACCAGGGCGCCCCAGTCACTGTTGCCGCCTTCGGATCTGGCGAATGATTCATTCGCCACTTCCTTGAGACACACAAGTGCCCACACTCCGACATCGGAGGGTACTTCTACCCCCTCAACCAGGTGCTCGGCAATCAACTCCTCGTCAAGGTTGCGAATATCCGTGCCGCTGAGACGTGGCGCGATGGAAATGACGATCGTTCCAACGTCTTCTATCTCAATCACGACACCCGGACAATAGAACGGGCAAGGTCTCTGCCAGCTCGGTTCTCCACTGCCATACCACCGCTTAATTGCGCTGGCCATTTTAATGGAATCGCCAATGAAGGATTCATACTCGGCGTCCGGCGGGCGATTGTAGCCATGAACAGTCATGTGCGTCAGTCCGTCGTCCGACGACGTAACCGTCTGAGTAGCGACAACGTAGCCATCTCCAATATATGACCGAATTATCACATTGGCACTATTAGCGATCTTGGCGGGGTCAACGTCAACAGTTTCTTCATTCTTTTTGTCGGGTTCCAATTTGTTCCCTCCTTCTTCGTGGCCTGGGTTGTAAGGTTCTCAATAAAAAACCGGGGTTGATGCTCCGAGTTTTTTACCATTTGTTATTATAACATATCAAAGCCATTAATGTAAGTGGGAATATTCGTGGCGACAATCTCAGACGACGTGCTAGTTTAAAGGGGCCAGCATAGAAGTTACCGATTGACTTTTTCGTTAGTCTATGATATAATGTAGATATGAACAGTAATATTTTCGCATACTGGTTTATGGTAGCAATGGTCACACTATTTGGTGGCCATCTCGTCATGCCAAAAACCATTATCGCGGAAACTGTCTAATTCTTGTAAATCTAGATAAGTTTCAAAAGCGACTTGTCTAGAAAAATCAAATAAATAATCGCCTTTGGAATTTATCCAGCCGTATAAACAGACGGCTAGCACTTTTATATGCGCACTATAATGAAAGGAGGATTATTATGAGCAAAAGACATAGTGCTCTGCGCAACATGAAGCTAGTAATTGCCGAATCGGCAGCTACGGCGGCCCTATTGTCCGTGCCGATTATGACGCCCTTCTATCTTAGCCTCGGGTTGAGCCAGGAGGAGATTGCATTGACGCAGATGGCCTTTACGGCGGCCGTGATGTTGCTGAATCTGCCGCTTGGATGGGTGGCCGATCGGTTTAGCCGCAAATGGGCTAATGTTGCGGGGGATTTGCTAGGAGCTATTTCTTTATTGTTCTACGCAACAGTCAGTACTTTCTGGACCATCGTCTTCTGCGAGATATTATTCGGCGTCGGCTGCGCCCTGTCGCAAGGGGTCGACTCGACTCTTTTGAAACATTTCTGCGAAAAAGAAGATAGTAGTGGTAAGCTGTTCAAAAACAAGTATGCCAAAATGGCATCCTACCGAGAGGTAACGACACTTTTCATCCTGCTACTTGGCGGTCCAATTGGAGCAATAAGTTTTCGTCTAGCCATCGCTTTGTCGTCGGTGACCTACTTCGTCGGCGCAATACTAAGCATATTGATTGAAGATGACAGCGAGAAACTGACCGCAAGTACGAAGAACCCGGCAAAAGAAATCGCTAGATTGATAAAACGCAATGCGAGCGACGGCGGCCTACGCGCTAGAATCGCTGCCTATGCGGTAGCACGGGAATGCACCCACGGCATAATTTGGGTATTTACGCCTTTAATGCTCTATGTAGGTGTGCCGCTAGAAATAGTTTCAGTCGGATGGACGATTAACTATATCGCTGCCTACTTGGGTACACAAATGGCACGGCGTTTTGCGCCGAAAATGAGCAAAGCACAGATATTCTTGGCGCCAGTCGTCATCGTATCAGCTGCGAGCATAGTGATGGCCATTAATTTGAACGCTTTCACTGTCTGCTTGTATGCCCTATTTGGTCTAGCGCGAGGTTGGAGCGGCGCAACAATGATGCCACTCATTAAAGAACGCGTTCGCTCGACGGAGCAATCGTCAGTCGAATCGTTGGCGCGCGTCATTTCGCAATTGCTCTACATCGTGGCCGTGTGGCTAATTAACCGCGCCGCAGATGTTCAATTGCAATATGCATTAGTAGCAACGGTTGCAATCTTTGCGCCCCTCGCCATTCCGATTGCGCTCAGACTGCGCAAGGAATAAAATGCGCCCCAGCCAGTTGGCTGGGGCTTTTCCTGTGATATAATAGTCGCATGGCGCGTTGGCGGAGCAGTTACGCAGCGGTCTGCAAAACCGCGTAGACCAGTGCAACTCTGGTACGCGCCTCCACGAAATATGTGCTCGCCCGAGTGGCGGAATTGGTATACGCGGCGGACTTAAAATCCGCTTCCCTTACCGGATTATGAGTTCGAGTCTCATCTCGGGCACCAGACAAAAAATGACCCATCGAGGTCGTTTTTTGAAGCAAGTTCACTATTCAGCTCCGCATTCGCAACCACACCAACACGAGCTATGACGACACTCTTGCGTTTTGTTTGCTTTTAGCATATAATTTGCATAGCGAGCGGGTTTAGCTCAGTTGTTAGAGCGCTTCCTTGCCAAGGAAGAGGTCGAGAGTTAGAGTCTCTTAACCCGCACCACAAAGAAGGACGTCGTAAGACGCCGTTTTTTGTGCCTTAAATTAGCTAATCCCTATGCTTTGCAGCGAGTCGAACCAATGGTCTTCTACGTAGACCGTTCAGCACCTTTGCAACATAGTCAGCTGGCAATAGCCAACAAAA
>CAMJLE010000002.1 GCA_946406665.1 uncultured Candidatus Saccharibacteria bacterium
ATGTATAACTTAACTGAACCCCCGGCCTAGCCGGGGGTTTTCGAGTAACAAAAATACCCCACCTGTATGGTGGGGATATTTTTATTGGTGTTTTATATTCTTGAAAAGCATATCGTTGATTTTCTGAACGACCGGCTTGACTTCCTCGATACGCAAAATAGAGCAAATGACGAGATAAAAGACTCCCGTAACGGCCGTAATAACGAGAAACTTCGGGAACGTCGTGAGGAAAGAATTATCAACCGCACGGAGTGGAAGCAATTTAGTCATAATGTAAGCGACTGCACCCGTAAATACGGAGGCGAGGAGAATTTTACCCATTACTATCCAGAACTCTGAGTCGAAAAGTTGACGGTGCATATCGCGGTTTTGACAGACGGCCAGAACAGCAACTTCGAAAAGAGCGCTGATTGAAGCGGCATAGGCTAGTCCCTCGGGGCCAAGATTAAGTATGCTAAAACCGATTGCGCAAGCAAACTGAACAACGAAGGCGATTATGGAAATAATGAGTGGGACGCGCGTATTCTGCTTGGCATAATAGCCGCGCGCAACGATGTGGTACAGTGATTGACAGAATATAGCTATGACAAAAGCGGCAAGAACGCTAGCGATTTTGGGATCGCCACCATTTTTAATGAAGTTCACGACATAGCCGCGAATAAACAGCGCCACAATAGCTACCGGGAGAGAGATCCAAATAATCGTACGGTATGCAGAACGAAGGGTATCTCGGTAAGCACTTTCGTCTCCTAGCCCCGCCTCTTCGCTAAGTCTCGGGAAAAAGGCGGTCGAAATAGCAACGCCGATAAGATTGACTGGCATCGAATGAAGCGATGAGGCTTGCTGAAAAGCGCGAATTGATTGCTCACCCATACGCGAGGCGAGGTTTGTATTCATAATGCTAGTGACATAATCGATACCCTGATCGACAGAGCGAAGAGGAAGAACTTTGAGGATTGAGCGGAAGCCTTGGTTTCTCCAGTGGATTTTAAATTCATATTCAAAACCAAGCCCGACTAAACCGATAATACTAGTAACAAGCTGCAAGATGGCACCAAGCACAACACCGAGCGCTACGCCCATAATGCCGCCTTCGAACAATTGAATGCCGAAAATATTAATGCCGTTAGTGAAGACTAGAATGCCAATAATGATGCCGACATTATACAGAGCTGGAGCAACAGCGTAGAACACAAAGCGTCCAACCGCCTGTTGCATACTGGACAATACGGTTGCGATGGCGAAAAGGAAAGGATTTATGGCGATTACGCGCATCATATTAATGGCGAGCGCCATAGCGGATTCGTTGAGGCCAGGCGCAACTACGTAGCGGACTAGCGGATCTGCAAATACCATAATAAATATAGAGGCGATCAAGCACAGAATTGCGAGAAAATTGAGAATACTACCACTTAGCTCCCAGGCGGATTTTTTATTGCCCGCCACTAGGCGCTGGTTGAATACCGGAATAAAGGTAACGGCAAGAGCGCCCGAAGTAATGATAAAGAAAAGAAAATCTGGGACCGTAAAAGCGGCCGTATAAGCATCGAGGCCTGCTGGATAGGTGTCGTAATACATTGAATTAAGCCAGCGATCCCGAAAGATGCCGAGCAATGCCGAGATGAGAGTGGAGCTAGCAATGACGATTGCGGCGGTCTTGACCGATAGTCGCGTATTAACTAGTGAAACGACTGAGCGAAAGCGATTTTTTTGTCCTTTCATAGACCCCCTCTAATCATGCAACTTTGCAGCATCTGGCAGCGTAGTGCCTTCAAGTATTTTTGCGACTTCTTTATCCTCGAGCGATTCTTTTTCGAGCAAGACAGTTGCTAGTTCATCGAGGTACTTGCGGTTAGCCTTGAGAACCGCCTCGGCGCGCATGACAGCTTCTTTGTTGAGTGCTTCTATTTCCGAATCGATGAGCTCGGAGGTCTTTTCGGAATAAGTCTTTGCGCGGTCGCCGAAGAAATTAACTTCGTCGGAATTGAAGACTTGGTCACGTAGCTTTGCGCCCATACCCTCTTGTGCAACCATTTCGCGAGCAAGCTCAGCGACGTGTTGCAAATCGGAACTGGCGCCCGTAGTGATGCCGTCTTTGCCGAGAATCATACGTTCCGCCACGCGGCCGCCCATCGCGCGAGCAAGTACATCTTTGAGTTCGTAAATGCTCTTGTAGCTGCGGTCTTCTGGCGGAATAAACCAAGTCACGCCACCCGCATGTCCACGCGGGATAATAGTAACTTTGTGCACAGGATCGGAGTCGGGTAAAACATGACCAACAATGGCATGGCCGGCCTCATGATAGGCAGTGATGCGACGTTCTTGGTCATTCATAACCTTCGACTTGCGCTCTGGGCCAATAGATACGCGCTCGAAAGCTTCAGTAATATCCGAATTGGTAACTTCGGTATGATTTAGACGCGCAGCAGTAATGGCTGCTTCATTGGCGATATTTGCCAAATCCGCACCAGAGCTACCAGCAGTTTTCGCGGCAAGAGCGTCAATATTAACATCCTTGGCGACTGGCTTATTTTTAAAATGAACTTTAAGAATTTCGACGCGATCTTTGCGTTCTGGCAAAGTAACGTTGACGTGACGGTCGAAGCGGCCCGGACGGAGGAGCGCCTTGTCAAGCATGTCGACACGGTTGGTGGCGGCCATTACGATTACGCCGGTATCATTATCGAAACCGTCCATCTCCACGAGAATCTGATTGAGCGTCTGTTCGTCTTCGCGACCAGCTCCACCACGGGCATCACGCTTGTGCGCGACAGCATCGATTTCGTCGATGAAGATAATACTAGGCGCATTCTTCTTGGCTTTGCCAAAAAGGTCGCGCACGCGAGAGGCGCCTACGCCGACGAACATTTCGGCAAATTCGGAACCGGAAATCGAGAAGAACGGTACGCCCGCCTCGCCAGCAACAGCACGCGCCATGAGAGTCTTACCAGTACCAGGATCGCCAGCTAGCAAAACGCCGCGTGGAATCTTGGCGCCGAGCTTTTCATATTTCTTTGGATTCTTGAGAAAATCGACAATTTCGGAAAGATCTTGCTTGGCAGATTCATTACCAGCAACGTCTTCAAAGGTGACGCGCTTCTTTTCGTTACCATAGAGACGAGCCTTAGCTTTGCCGAAACCCATCGACTGATTGTTCATACTCTGCGCTTGGCGCATCATGTAGGCGAGAAAACCGACGATAATTAGAATTGGAACAACGATGAGTGCGACGTCAAGAATAATGCCCATAGTATCGACATTTTCGATGATTTCGACCGCAACCTTGCCCTCGTTGATAACCTCCTCAAAGCCCTGCTCTTGCAGGGTGCCAGCACCATCCTTGCGCGAAATGATGGTTTTTGGCAAATCCGACCCGTCTTTTGTGGTGACCTTAAGTTCGTTTCCTTTAACCTCGATCTTTTCGAGTTTGCCGTCCTTTGCGTATGATAATACTTCGGTAAGCGTGCGCTCTTCGGTCTTGACCCCGGCGTCTGGATTGAAGGCCGTAAACGCGGCCATGCCTATGATGATTACAACCATCCAGAAGATAAACAGACGAACAGTATTGATGAATTTATTTGGCTTTTTTTGCGGACGCTTTCCGCTGACACTTTTTTTATATTCTGGCATTTAAACTCCTAAAATTAAATGGGCGACACACTCTCACCCTATCATCTATTAATTATAACAAAGAACGGATAAGTTGTCCGCCTTGGCTTTAATTGACTTTTTTGTATTTTTGTGGTATAATGTCCTTATACGTACTTTTTACTCGGAAGCACAAAAAAGAGAGCTCGCTGGCTCTATTTTTTGTGGTCGGGGTTAGCAGGCTCGAACTGCTGACCTCGCGCTCCCAAAGCGCGCGCGCTACCAACTGCGCCAAACCCCGGCTTGGGTAATTATATCATAATTATGGTAGAATTGAAACATGAAAGATTACTTGATGAAGAGGCGGCGTATTTTTTTAATTATGATGCCGGCTCTCCTTGGTGCGCTTTATATGATTCTCTGCGCAGCTAATCTTAGGCAATCAATATGGTTCGATGAATCGTTTAGTTCTTATCTCACCCGTTTTGATCTAAAAAGTATCTGGGAGTTCACTGCTGCTGATGTGCATCCGCCATTTTATTATTATCTGTTGAAAGCCTGGGCGCACGTCTTTGGTCATACGGATTTTGCGATGCGCATGTTGTCGACCGTGCTGGGCGCAGTGGCAATTTTATTTGCGTTCTTATGGCTAAAATACAAGTACGGGCTGAGAGCCGCCACCGTTGGAGGGTTTTTACTGAGCATTTCGCCGATTTTCATACGCTACGGACAAGAGATGCGTATGTATACGTTAGTGGTAGCGATTGTCTTCGCGGCAACATTTTTCTTGCAATTAGCTATAGATAATGGCAAAAAATGCTGGTGGATTATCTATGCAATATTAGTAGCGTTGGGGATGTGGACGCATTATTTTGCGGCGCTTGCCTGGTGTGCGCACGTATTCTACTTACTCAAGATTTACGGGAAAAACTTCTGGACAAAAAAGATCTGGGCAATTTACCTCTTGTCTGTAGCATTATTCCTACCTTGGATGCCGAGTCTTTATAGGCAATTTTCCGACGTAGAACAGAACGGTTTTTGGGTAAGCTCGGTTAATGTTTCAACTATCACGAGCTATTTTACAGAAGGCACATTCTATATGCGGGCGGACGAGATAAAGAATTGGCTAATGATTTTTGCATCACTAGTATTTCTAGCAATTGGCTTCGTGTTGATTCGTTACAGAAAACAAATGAGTATGCTACTGGCGATGGCTTTTGTGCCTTTAGCGCTTCTTTTGCTGCTGTCAATGCCGCCGCTAAATCCGCTCTTCATCTCGCGCTATATTCTTTTCGCGATGTTGGCTTTGCCGATAGCCTTTGGTGTAGGTCTGGTATTTTTAGCGAACGATTCTACAAAAAAGACACCTCGCAAAAAAACAAAGCTTTGGAAAAAGCGTTTGATTGCGCCAATCCTTACCCTACTAATTATGGTGAGCTCAATAATTGGTATCGCTTCGGTCTACCAGAAAGGCAACTACAATATGGATACGGGAATGAAAACCGTAAGCAAGGATGTCTATGAATCGGTGATTAGTCTTGATGGTGGCGAGAATCTACCGATTGTGAGCAATTCGGCTTGGTTATATTATGATTTGGCCGCTTACACTTCGGAGGAACACCCGGTTCTATTTATCAATGAAAAGACGAGCTACAGGTATGGATCAACACTCCCGCTCAAGAACAGTTACTTTGGGCGAATTGACGATTTGGATGGCTGGCTGGCAAAGCATGATAGCTTTTGGTACGTTGGGAAAGCGCCAACCAAGGAAGGCCAGGATTATATCAAGTTTCCGCGAAGTGGCTGGCGTGTGGTGCAAGTCATGACTCAGAAGTTTGACGAGCATAGCGATACTTACCAAATCTTGAAATTAGAGAGAGAATAGAGATATAATAGGCTAGAGTCGGGGCGTGGCGCAGTTGGTAGCGCGCGCGGTTCGGGACTGCGAGGTCGCCTGTTCGAGTCAGGTCGCCCCGACCAGCGAAGTAATAAACGAGAATACCCTACAGATGTAGGAGTATTTTTTATGAATTTAGCGTTGAATGATCGCGCGAATGGCCAACAATATACCAAGGAAAATGGCCGCAATAAAGATGCCTGCCCCAATGAACTTGGCAATAATTAGAGGATAGTCGTAGAAGTCTATTTCATCTTCAAGATAGATCTTGGTTGAATATAGCTCATCCTCGCCGTTATATATAGTAAAAGTTCCGAGCTCTGCTCCGAGCGGAACATCCGGAGTAATTTCGTTAATGCCGTCGAATTTATACGTCAATTGACTTAGCTCAATGTCTTTATGTAAAATTGCGCGAACGTCCTGTTTTGATCTGATTTCTAGGGTTTTTTGCTTGCTATCAGTAACAGTAAAGGTCTTCAGATAATCACCGGTGCGAAGTATTTCTCTCTCAATGTAGGTTTCTTTTACGTAAGTATAAATGCGGCTAGCATCTTTGAGATGCTCCGTAGAGTTGGGATTAGCACCGAGCGTCACAAGAATATAGTTGACACCGTTTAGTTTAGAATTGCTAGCAAGGCAACGCCCGGCAAGTTGCGTATATCCGGTTTTTCCGCCAATAATATCTGGTCGTTTCGTAAAAGTTTTTTCCGCAGTAAGATTGACTGATTTTAGCTGATATCTGTAAGTTTGAAAGATTTTGGCAAAGGTTTTATTTTTGAGTGCGGCCTGCAAAATTATTGCCATATCATGAGCAGTAGAGTAGTTATCTTCATTCATGCCTACCGGATTACTGAAATGAGTGTTTTTAAGACCCAGTTCCTTAGCTTTTTGATTCATGGCATTCGCAAAATTAGCAATAGACCCGCTAGTAGAGATTGCGAGAGCTTGGGCGGCATCGCCGGCGGATGGCAGCATCGTGGCGTAGAGCAAATCTTCAATCGTTACACGCTGCCCTGCCCTCAGTCCAATTGCTACGTAATCTCCGAGATTGCCCACCATTTCGTTGGTAATAACTACCGCTTCGTCAAGATTGCGATGCTCGAGCACCACGAGCGCTGTCATTATTTTAGTCAAAGATGCAATCGGTAATTTCTTATGAGCCTGATGGCTGAGAATAGTCTTGCCATGATCGATATCTTGCAAAAAGACAGCTTGCGAACTGACACCAAGGTCTTTAACTACTTCCGCATCAGTCCTAAGCGCCGCGACCGACGTGCTCTGCAAAAAGCAAAGAAGTAGCACTGCGGCACCGATGGCCAATTTTGCGTTCGTGCGCATAAATGAAATCATTTTACATGCCAGGAATTCGGAATGCACTAGGATCAGCCGGATATACCTGGTCAGGCATAACGCCATTCTGGATAGCGCCAGAGTCGTCCGATTGTACTGGCTCTGCTACGGCCGGCATTGAAATATCGGGGATAGATGAATCCACAGTTGCATTCGGGTCGCCAAGACCTTCAACCCCATTCTTTAGCTGATCGGCAAAATCTTGGGCCGAGGGCGACTCAAACGGTGCCGAAGCGGGCGCATCGGATACCGACTCTGGCGCAGCGGCTGGATCGAAAGGAAGCGGCGGAGGCGGAAGAACCGTATTAGCATCAGGCATCGGTAGTGGCGGATCGACATATTCGTTGTTTACAGTATCAGATTCGCCTTGCGCAATACTGGTCGGCTCCGGTGACGTATCCATAACTGGCATGTCGCTCGGTACTGGAGCTGACAGAGGCTCGGATTCAGAAATATCTTCCGTTGACGGCTGTTGCACTGGCTCGTCGGATAGTTCAGAAGCCATCATTGCGGCATAGTTTTTGGGGACTTTCGGCGGCTCAAGAGCTTCACTCGGCGGAACGAGGTTCTTTTTTACGTGGACATTTGGGTCCTGAAGCTCATTCAAAATTGAGCCGTCGCTATTTGCGCCGTTAGCTGGTGCGACTAGCTGTTCGAGTTTTGCGGCAGCATCTGGGTCTTCGCCCATCACGAAGTCCGGCTCGTCCACGGATAGCTTAATTTGCGGCTCCGGAACAGCTGGTGCGATTGGCGTAATAGGCGCTTCTATCACGGGTGGCTCGTCAGGCTCTGATGGTTGCTCAGATTGTGGTGACTGCTCGACTACTGGCGTTGGCGTTTCTTCTAATTTTGGATCTTGACCAAATGCCTGCTCCGGTTGCTCGACAGGCTCTGATTGAGGTTCCGGTTTCGGTTCAGGCTGAGGTTCTGGCTGTGGCTCAGGCTGTGGTTCCGGCTGCGGTTCGGGTTCAGCCTGAGGAGCTTGAGGTACGGGCTGCTGTTTTGGCTCGGGCTGAGATTCTTCCTTTGAAGACGCGTCATTTGCTGGCTTCTCGTCGTCAGCCTTCATCTCGTGGTCGTCGGTCGCATGATGAATTTCTAGGCTGGTAGGATCCTTTGGCTTTTCAGCTTCGACAGCCTTCGTCTCGCCAATCACATCGCTAAGATCATCGTTTGAGCTCGCTTTGGCGTCCTCGGAAGCATCGACTACGTCGGAAGTAAGAATATCCACAGGGATGCTTGACGAAATTAGCTGCTGATCGGCGCCGGCGGCCATAAGTTTACTTGCGACGGCCATTGTCTCTGGAGAGGTGCGCTCGTTCGAGAAACGATTCGTAGCAGAAACAATACCAGCAAGAAGTGCGGTGGCCGTTGATTTATCTACGTCATCTTTATCTTTTTCTTTAATTGCTTCGGATAGCTTAAAAACCATCTCGGAGACAGAAGAAGCAGTGGGGTCGCCCCACTCAAGGTCGCCAAATTTGCCTGGAACATTTGCCGAAATATTGATCGAGCTAGCGTCGTGCATGATGCGGCCATACTCAGTCAGAGCCGAATCAAGATCATCGGAGCTAGCAACATTTAGCGCTATAACGAGGTCAACATTATAGTCGCCGTGGCTAAATTCCATATCTTGCTGATCGATAGTAGTCTTATACGGAGTAATGAAGACTTTTACGTAATCGCCGTCAATCTTGTAACGAAGGTGGTCAGCCTTCTCTTTGTCTAGGGCGATAATGAAATCCTGCAAACTATTGGTATTCGTTTCGAAAGTTTTCTCTGGCTCAAGAAATTCGATGGCATTCGGCACAGCGCCAGAGAAAATAGCTGTAGCATGTTTGCCGATTCTGTCTAATATAAAAGTGAGACCTAGTGCGGCGGACAGTTCGTCGACGCTTGGATCCTTAGAGAGGGCGACTAATACGTTGTCGCTCTGCCGCACGCGTTCGGCGACCTGCGAAATAACGCTAGCATCCCCTTTAGGCTGAGTATTTGGATTTGGCATTGTTGTTATTTCTGTTTATTTTTGACCTTTGATGCTTAGAGTTTAGCATAAGTTTATTCTGTTTGCAAGTGTTAAATCATCTCAACACTTTACATATTGCAAATTTTAGAATATAATATGGGTTAATCGAAATAATAATTTAAGGAATAAAAGATAAATGCCGATTATTAAATCCGCAAAGAAAGCTGCGCGCCAAGCTGAGAAGCGTCGCGACAACAATCAAGCGATCAAAAAGGTTATCCGCAATGCATTGAAGGATTTCCGTAACAAACCAACTGCCGAAAAGATGGCAATTGTTCAATCCGAATACGACAAGGCCGTAAAGAAAGGCCTAATCAAGAAAAATACCGCTAGCCGTCGCAAGGCAAATCTTGCTAAGTGGGCAAAAGAGCACGGTGTTAAGTTTACTGAGAGCAAAAAGGCTGCTCCAGCAAAAGCTGCTACCAAGAAGGAAGTCGAGAAGCCAGCCGAAGCTAAGAAACCAGCTGCAAAGAAGAGCACTACTGCAAAGAAGCCGGCCGCCAAAAAGCCAGCCGCAAAGAAAACAACAGCAAAGAAAGCTGAAGAAAAATAAATACAAGTCCATAACAAAATATCTCCGCAATTGCGGAGATATTTTTTATCCTGCAATAGTGTCGTGTTCGGCCGACTCGAGCAACTCGCCGTAGCTCTGCTCAATCGGCTTGCCCTTTACTTTGAGAACCCGGAATGTCTCGACTAGGTCGGCATACGCTTCTTCTGGGTCATCCGCGTCACTGAGGACTGACTCGATACGCCCATAATATCCAGGAAGACCGTCAATCTTGTCGACATACATACTGATTGTGTCGCCCATATTGAGTTCTTCGCGACGACGACTCACTTCGTATTTAAGCTCATAGCCAAGTTGATAAACAATGTGCGCAGCCTCGGTATAATCTTTCACGATGGTGGAATTCACGATATCGAGATGCTTATCCTCGAAATGGCGACGAAGTACAAGAGCATAGACGGTTTTGTCTGGCGCCTTAACAATGGTGCGTAGTGAGAGCCTGGGCATAGATTTATCACGAGAATAGTTTTTGGGCACAAAAATGCGATCGTGTTGCCAATATGCCTCGGAAAATTTAAAATTAATTTCTTCGAGCGTCTGAATAAAGTCCACACGACTCTGTAGTTTCATTTTGACAATAGATTTTTTCATAGCGTTGCTCCTTCGCGGGCCTTATTCGCCCATTCATCCGCATCCTCGTTGCCATCGGTGCCGACATGACCACGTGTCCATTCGAGGATGACATTCGGCTTACTGAGATATAGATTATATAGCTCTTGGACTAGCTCTAGATTTTTAATTTCACCAGTTTTCTTTTTCCACCCATTTTTTTGCCAATTAGTAGCCCACTTGGTGACAACGTTCACCCAAAACTCACTGTCGGTCGATATTTTGTCGCCAGCTTTGGCGATTTTGTATGCAGCTATGAGCGCCTGCGCCTCCATGCGGATATTAGTCGAATTCGCCTCGCGACCAAGCGCAACGGGTTGACCGTCGAGAATTACGGCATAGCCACCGGGGCCCGGATTTGGGCTCGCGCTACCATCTGTAAAATAGTGTGCCATATGTACAGTATTTTACCATAATTCAGCTTCCTATTGCAAAAATGCTTATGATGTGCTATAATATATAGTATATGATCATTGCTTTCGGGCCGTGGTCTTTTTTGTATCTTTGAAAAGTGTTAGAATATAGCCATGCCCGCGTGGCGGAATTGGCAGACGCGCTAGCTTCAGGTGCTAGTGCCTTTACGGGCGTGCTGGTTCAACTCCAGTCGCGGGCACCACGGAATTATTGATTAAAAAATACTCACCCTCTTGTGGGTGAGTATTTTGTTTTACCAAATTTTTCCTGAGTCGTCGCAAGCGGTCAACTCTTTTGCGTCAACGGCGTCGGCGGTCGAATCCCATTTGGATTCTTGATACGTACAGTTGTTGGTAACGTAAAAGTCTTTTTCGATATTCCCTTCGTCGTCTTCTGTACCATCTGCAGCAAGGGCGTAGCTTACGACTGGGAAGTATGTGTCAATGAGCTCAACACGCGCCTCGACGCGACGGAACAGGTCGTTGGCGCGGCCAGTAGAGTCGACGATAGGCTGGACGTTAGCGAAATCAACCGATTTGCACCCATCTTCACTATCGGTATAAATGCTACTCGAGTCGTACTTGCATGATTTTAGCTCGACGCTAACTTCGGTATCTGGTGCATCGTACGGAAGATTTAGTACTAGGAAGAACGTCGTGAAGTTGCGCGTGTCACTGCCATTGTGAGCAATTGGGCGAGGTACATAAATGTCGGCCGTACAGGCATAACCATTCGGAGTATTAATGCCATCATTCGTATAGCAGAATACATCAAGTGGCGTATTATGCGACTTCGTAGACGATAACGCAAATGGACCGCCACGATAAGAGAAGCAGTTGGAGCCAGAACCGCATTCATTCGAGCCATAGATATGGTTAGAATAGTCTTTGATAGCATTGCTCGGTGAGTCTATGTCGAGGTTACTATATACGCCATTCTCCTTAGTTGGGCGTAGCGTGATTGTGCCGCGGTTGGTTCTGCTCCCGCTGGCTGCATAAAACTCATCAAGCGAAAAGGTGCGCGCCGACTGAATGAGCGTAGCTTGGATAGTAGACGGAACGGTCGGCAGTGAATTGAAGGCGTTCTTATAGTCGGCATATGGCCTAAACATATTATTAAACGTGATTTTGCCTGACATCGTTAGTGAAGAATCTTTATAGGAATGATAGCTACTCTTGATGGCCCCCGCAGGCGTGCTAGCATCTGCGAGATTTTTGCGGCTAAACCAGCTAAGCACGATGCGATTTACACTATTAGTGTCGGCATCGCTAATTGTGCGAATCGGCACAATTTTGGTGGGGTACTTTGGTGCCAATGTTGTGAGATAATTACGGTTTTTGGCAGACACCCTTACACAAGTATAGGCTTGATCGTAAGACTTAGCAGACTCGGCGACATCGCTGTTCTGGCTTTGCGTCTGAATAATTGTCTCATGGTTGCTAATATTATAGCCAAGCAGCTTGCTGACCGCATCACAATCTTTAGCGGTATTTTCGACGTCTGCCGTAAAGGCCTTTACTAAATCTTCACAGTTAACAGGGTTGCCGTCAATCTTGTAATTATACGTAATGTGACCATTAACATCAGTCGACCTTGCATTCATACAGTTCTGATAACGTAGTAAGACGATTTTAGCGTCTTCGATCCCGGCAAGCGCAGAGTTGAGGGCGGACTGAGAGAGACTATAATTAGTCGTGCGGCTCATCTCCGACAACATTAGGCGCACGAAGCTTAGTGCGATAATGCTCAGAAGCGTAGCCGTAAAAATCACTACGTATATGGCTGCTGCGCCTTTTTTAACTATCTTTTGCCTGATCGACATATTATCTTTCTCCGTATTGATTTGTATTATGTGTTTGTCCAGATGCGCGCACTGCGAAGTTAAACTTATTCACGGCGCAGTAATTGAATTCTTGCTGCGTAGACTCAACATTTGAGCTATACATAGTATCGGTGCCAGTACAGAAGTCTCCGTTGGAGAGGATATTTACGCCGCCGCGCATAGTAGCGAGAATAAACATCCCGGAATAAAATACCTGGCCCGTCTTATTATTCTGCGTTGCGGGAAGTACGACGAAATCATACAAGGCAAGATCACTCTCATTGTCGCCGATTAGGCTCACGATGCTATCGTCTTCAACGCCAGTAATCTTAGTGCTGTCAAGGACTCCGCCATGATGCGCGCAGGCAGTACGATCAGTGTCAGGGAATCTGGCGAATTTATAGTAATTGTCGTTAATGAGAAATAGTCTGTTTTTGTTGGAGCTATCTTTGCGAACACTCTCGATTGCTGGGGCCGTGTTCCAAACATAGGAGTATGCACCAGTACAAAATACACCGCCCGCCTGGACCGATTTCCCATTGGACGTCATCATCGTCTCATTGAAATAATTGCGATACGCTACTTTAATATCGTCTGGGGTTATGTTCATTCCGTTCGAGGCTTCAGGATTAATATGTTCGACAATCGGAGATCCGCCAACAGTACGTGTCAGATCGTTCAGGATATCGCGACCGTTGGCATTGATTTCGCGCATAGTGAGGCCTTTGCGATATATCTCAAGTATGCGCATCGTAATGGCTGTAATACCCATCAACATGACCGCTAGAAAAGTCATGGCGAGCATGAACTCAATAATAGTAAAAGCTTTTTTCTTGCGCACAAAACGTTTTTTCATTACTCTATTACCTCTGGATTATACAAGCGAACAATAGTCGTTAGCGTGCTTGGTGCGATTGAGCCAACACTATGCCAACAAGTACGAATATAGAAGTCGAAATAATTAGAGTTGGCGGGATTCTCGCCCGGTTTTGCTCCTTTGTCGCCAACCGCAATAATGAACACACCCTCAGCACTCGCGATTCTATTGTAGATTTTCTTTTCGGCAAGCGAGCCATCATCGTTGCTGCTCGAGCCTCCGCCGCCCCATATCTGGCGCTCGATGCTGCTGCTTCCGTCCTCGGAGCTGGTTTCCTTATAAACGATACGCGGATAAACGACCGCATTTTTTAGGCGAGGATCATTGCCGATAGCACCATTTTCAAGCTCTTTTCTTATACCGCCAACTACAATATCTTCAATCATTGTCTGATACGATTCGCCATTATAGTTTGTTCCAAAGTCGGGCAAAATCAGGCGAGTATTCAGAACGAAAGCATTATAGGAAAACACCATACCGTTGCTCGCGTATGCGTCGCTACAGCTACTTAAATGATTAATATCAAAATCAGCTCTCGCGCCCGTCACATCGTCTTCTGGCGTAGCTGGCTGCTGCGCGATCTGTCGCATAGCATTCCAGAGTTTACGGAATTGGCTAGCATCCTTGTCTAGCTGACGCTCAGCCACGTAGCTTTGGTGAATATAGCGCAAAGCTTCGGCTTGACTATCAATCTCATTTCTCGCCATTAATTCTTCGAGTGTGCGCTGAGCAGCATTCAGGCCGCTATTCATAAGGTTGATTGTTATGATAGCCAAAACAGCAAAAACTGCAACGGCCATCATTACCTCGATAATTGTATCGCCACGTTTTTTTATTAATTGCATGACGTCACCCCCGATGTGGTACCCTCCGTCGCGTCTTTTTCGGAATCGAGATTCATTAGCTCTACGTCACTTTGCCCCATGGCGCCGCTTCGAACTTTGATTAGGCGACGGGCGTTGTTGTAAGTCTGCCCATCGCCGGAGTCTAAGCAGATGTCCAAATCGGCAATTTTGAAACCCAACTTGCCCGGCTCATCGACTCTCAAGAATTGGTTGATGCCGTAACGATCAATGGCTTGCTTATCTGTTGCCGAGATGCCTTGGCCGCTATTTGCGTTATTTACTTGCGTATAGTAATCTACGGGCGTCTGATTTACCGTCACGAGGCCATCCATAACATATGTCCTAATAGAGCCATCTCGAGGAGAACGGAAAATTAGGAGCGTCTTTTGTAGCGGATTGCCCTCTACGTCGAGCATCCTGGTGCCCCACTTCGTGTTCTGCTTTATTACTCTACCTGCTGTATGAATATAGCATGCCGTGTATCCAGAAGTGCAGTTGAAGGATAGATTGTTTGCCTTGACATACTTGCCTAGAACTTCAAGTTCAGTGGCGTTGGCAGGAATGCCGTTTGGTAGCTCGCGATTCACTGTTAAATAATCTTTCCCTAACAATTCCGTAGTTTCCATGCGATTTTCGTCGATAGTGACGACTGCGCCGTATACTACACAATTTGTGCGCCCACGATGAGACATTGAATCTGGCGCAGAAAGATTCTTTAGGCGAAAATAATCAGTCGGTTCGCCCCCTTCTATGTCTGATGAGACTAGACCATAGCAACTCGTGTCTGCTTCGCGAACAGTGATTTGCGTATCGGCCACAAACGAATACTGATCACGCAATATATTTACTACATCTTGTACGGCATCGTTATAGCGTTGCCTGGCAATATTATCCCCGAGGCCACCAAGTATACCCACCAGGAGAAGACCGCTCAGCGCGAGGAATAGCATTACCTCAATAATGGTAAAGCCCTTGCGAAATGCTCCCATATTTTTGTCCATGCTATTATTATACATTAACATAAGCAAAATGGGCGTATTTCTGTTCAAAAAATCGTCTTCTCTGCCCAATAAAATCTATTTAGCGTATTCAATGGCGCGGGTTTCGCGAATAACGTTGACCTTAATGACGCCAGGATATTGCATAGTGGCCTCAATCTTGTCTGCTATGTCGCGGGCGAGTTTGAGCGCAGATAGATCGTCGATCTGTTTCGGCTCGACAATGACGCGAATTTCGCGACCGGCAGAAATAGCGTAGGCCTTGTCGATGCCCGGGAAGCTAGTTGCAACATTCTCGAGGGCCTTCATACGTTCAGCGAAGTTCTCGGCGGAAATATTGCGCGCTCCTGGGCGAGCAGCAGAAATAGCATCAACAATCTTGACAATTACCGCTTCGGGCGTGGTTGGCTCGATATCGTCATGATGCGCTGCGATTGCATGTACGACTTCATCTTTCATGCCAAACTTTTTGGCTAGCTCAGCACCAATGTCGGCATGTTTTCCTTCGATCTTGTGCGTGACAGCCTTGCCAATATCATGGAGAAGAGTGGCGGTCTTAGTCACACTAACATCTGCGCCAACCTCTTCGGCAATCATGCCGGCAATGTGAGCCATCTCAATGGAATGCAATAGGACGTTTTGGCCATAGCTCGTGCGGAACTTTAACTCGCCGAGCAGATGAAGGATTTCAGACGGAATACCAATAACGCCAACTTCACGAGCAGCATCCTCGCCGGCGCGAACGACTTCTTTTTCGATTTCGCGTTCAGCTTTTGCGACAGCATCTTCGATGCTAGATGGATTAATGCGACCGTCTTTCATGAGGCGCTCAAGCGCATAGCGCGCAACTTGACGGCGAATAGGATCGAAACTACTAAGCACTACCATGCCTGGAGTATCGTCGACGAGTACATCTACGCCAGTGGCGTGCTGAAGCGCCTGAATATTGCGGCCTTCTTTTCCGATAATGCGCCCCTTCATATCGTCATCGGGCAGCTTGAGGGCCGTAATGGTGCGATCGGCCGTAACTTCTGAAGACATGCGCTCCATGGCCGTAAGAAGAATCGCCTCGGCGGTATCGTCGATGTGGTCATTGTAAGCTTTTTGCTCCTTAATCATAAGCTCGGAGAGGTCATTCTTAATGTCGCGCTCAGTCATAGAAATGAGTTTTTCCTTAGCGTCAGCTTTACTGAGGCCGGCAATCTTTTCGAGCTTTTCTTGAGCTTTCGTGCGAATAGCGCGAACTTCGTCTTTTAACTCTTCGATTTCGCTTTCCTGCTTGCGCAATGCCTCGGAACGCTTGTCGAGCTGGTCGAGCTTCTTGTCGAGCAAAGTCTCACGTTCGACTAGGCGATTTTCGGTGCGCTTCCACTCTTTGCGATGCTCATTTTCTTCACGCTGAGCCTTATCGCTAATTTCGGAGGCCTCTTTCTTGGCGCTGAGAACTATCTCGGACGCCTCATGCTTAGCCTTGCGAACTAATTCATCGGCCTTGTTCTTGCCTCCGTTTTCTTTGCTTTTATTTACGGCATAAAAACCACCAACGCCAGCCCCTACCCCTAGGACTAACCCGGCGATAAGTAAACCTATCTCCATTCTTCCTCTTTCCTTCTATACGCAAATATCAAAATTAAGATGAAGGTGCGCATATCAATAAATTAAATAAATAATCGTAAAATTAAACGGCAACTTTGTACCTATTTTTTATTGTAGCACGTAATCACTTCTTTGGGGGAGTGATATTTGCTGGTCGCCCGTACTCGGGCATAATGAGGTCCACTTCTTCGCCGCGATGGTTATATAGCGGGATTCCTAATTGGTTGGCTAATGTGTTAACGACCGTTGCGCCGATACGTAATCCAGTAAAGCTACCTGGTCCAGACATGAATGTTATCGATTCGAGGTCTCGCCAGTCTTTATTGTTTTCTTGAAGCTTATCGTGGATATACTTTAAGAGGTGCTTGGCGAGATCGCGCCCTGCTTCCCATTCATAATAACGCTCATCAAGCTTAATGACGACAGTAGGCTGCGAGGTGTCGAGATAGAGCTTCATTTTATGGTAATCTCCCGCGTATCTTCGTTAATATATTTAATTTCAATGATATGACGATCCTCCGGCAAGACATCTTTAATACTCTGCCCCCATTCAACTACCGTGATAGTATCTGGATCGGTCATTGTGTCGGCAAGATTTTCGGCCATAATGCCAGGGTCAGCCAAGCGGTAGAAATCATAGTGAACGAGACGATATTCTTTACCGGCGTATTCTTTCGAAAGGGTGAACGAAGGAGACGTAACCCCCTCTTTGACGCCCAGCCCCTGCGCAATTCCGCGCGTAAATGTAGTCTTGCCCGCTCCTACGTCGCCTATTAGTTCCAGAACGGCCGGCGCCGTGAGCGTTTTGGCAAAATCACTACCAGCTTTAATCATTTCCGCTTCAGAGTGAATTAACATGCATATATTTTACCATATTTTTGAGAATTATCCAGGACGGCGATTGGCCGGTAACTATGCTTTGTGATGCGCCAAAGAACAAGAGTGATAGCGATTATTGGGATAAAAAGCAAAAATGATGCCGGTTGAGATTGTGCAAAGCTAACGGTCGCCCATTTTATTTCACTCAAATGACGGATTACAAATATCTGAAAGGTGAGGATCGTTTTATCGACAAATACTATCAAAGTTGAGAGCGTACCTAACGGAATTATAGACAACAAACTAAGAAGCATAACGACCGGGATTAACGGCGTAACCAGCATATTCCCGACTATACTAATTACGGAGAATTGACCGAAATAGAAAATGCTAAGTGGCAAGCAATATAGCTGAGCAGAAATTGTAACGATTATTATGTCCGCGAAAAAACTTGGACGGGCGTGGCCATAGAGAGTTTTAATAAGCAATGGCGACAAAAACATAATGCCGGCGTATGAAGCCATAGAAAGTTGCCAAGCCATACTCAACAAAACGCCCGGATTAGCCATTGCGGAAATAGCCGCCACATAGACTAGAAGCCGACCGGGATGGAATCTTCGTCCATAATATCCAAATAACAACGACAGCCCCGACACTAGCCCAGCGCGTAGCAAGCTTGGGCTTAGCCCAGCGACAAGTATGAAGCAGGTCATCAAAACGGTAGCAGAAGAAAAGCCGGCAAAGCGGGAAATCTTACCGATTCATTTTCTCGCCGCACTCACGAGAACTGATAGGCTAAAACCAGATGCTACAACAATATGCGAGAGTCCGACAATTTTTAGTTGCTCTTTGAGCTCAGCGGATAGCGGTTTTTCGCCAACCAAAAAGCCGAGTGCTAGATCGACAGCTGGGCTACTTATCGATTCACGTAGGTGCGCCACAGCAAACGAGTGGATGGCGGCAAAATAGTCTGGCGGATCAGGCTTACTAGACCCCAAAATAACGGGGCGACTGATTGAAAAACTATAATCACCAAAACCCGCCCGTATCCTGGCGCGCATCTTTACCCGATCGGAGCGCGAGAGTGAGGGCTCTTCTCCGGCTAGAACCGCATATGCTTGACATTTCAGCTGTTTTGTGCTATTATTAAATAGTATGTCCCCTATTTGAAGGCGGACTTGATTGTTGGTGTCTTTCGATAAATCTAAAACCGTTGCGTTAACAATAGCTTCTCGGCCGACATAGCTACTAATTATCGCTTCATCATGATTGATTTGGCCGGTACGAAAAAGACCTGCTAGCACTCCTCCTAATAAGGCGCAAAAAATACGGGTAAAATTTGATGGCGCGAATGAGACTAAAAGCAAGACTAACGCGATTACGATAAGCTCAAAGAACGTAGTTGCTCAGGAAGTTACTAATGTGACTATAGTTCCCGCTATTATGCCAACCCCAAAGAGAAGAGGCGATATCGAGATATGCAGTAAGCGTTTATTGGACGAAAACATACCGTAATTATATCGTTGGCGAAAAGACGAATGAAGCATAAGTATAAATATCTGTTATAATGATGTAGTGAAAAAGTTTTTGAAGAAGCTCAGCTTGAGGCAACGCTATCTTTTATGCTCAGCAGTTTTTCTTTTTGTGACCGCACTGTTACTCACCTGGTTCCTCGAATATCGTTATTTTTTAGGCAATATGTCGGGCACGTGGGAGTTTGTATTTGGTAGATTTCAGATTTATCTATTTAATACGTTCTTGATGTGGCTAATGCTCATTTTTATCTGGGGCATATTGGGCTCACCAATTGCCGCGACTGGCGTATCCTGGGTGTTAATTTCGATTTTGACATATATACATATCAATAAATATTACTCACGTCAGACGCCTCTTTTGCCAGAAGATTTTCAGCTAGCTAGCCAAGCTACGACTTTGACGAAATTCGTGGACTACGGCTCGATTACGCGATTAGTTATAGCCTGCCTGTTGATGATTTTTCTCACTGCACTTTTCTATAGGTTTTGGGCGAAAAAACTTCACCTAAAGAGAACTTGGAAGACTCATTCATTTGCACAGAAGCACGCTATTGCTATGCGGTTATTAATCGTAGTAGTAGCAGGTGGCGCATTTTTCTTCTGTACCGATTTCATTCGCCATCACGACGGCTCCCGCTACGAAGACGTTCCATTTCTGAACACTACTTTCACGGCCTGGAATCAAAATCGAAACTATACGGAAAATGGTTTTATCGTAGGATTCTTATACAATTTTCAGAAGCTTCAACTCGAGGAGCCTGATGTTTATTCCGAGAATAAGATTCGTTCCATCAAATCAAAATACGATGCTAAAGCCGATGAAGAGAATCTCAATCGTAAAGATTTAGCAAAGGACGATATTAATGTTGTAGTAATATTAAACGAGTCGTTCTTTGACCCGAACGTTGAGTTTAATGGCGAAAAATTCGAGGACTATTACCCACATACTGGGGGTGATATATTGCCAAACTTGCACGAGATTCAGAAGAACTATCCGAGTGGACTAATGTATTCGCTCGATTACGGCGGAGGTACAGCAAATATCGAATTCGAAACGCTCACGAGCATGACGAATTACTGGGTGAATACCGTCCCATACACTGCCTTAGTACCAAAAGCTGGGCAAATTCCTTCGATTGCACAAATGCTAAAAACAAAAGGCTACGCAACGACCGCAATTCACCCCTTCAATGGTGGCATGTACAAAAGAAATATCTCGCTTGCAAATGAGGGCTTCGATACTTTTATCACCGAGAATGAGATGGATTACAAGGACCACGATGGCAACTCTGAGTATATAAATGACCGCTCGGCGTATCGCCAGGTGCTAAAAGTACTAAAAGAGAGCGATCAGAAACAGATGATTGGACTGATTACGATGCAGAACCATACGCCATATAACGCTGAAAACTACGAGAAAACCCAATTCGCCGTGACAAACGACGACATTGAAGATCAAAGAAAGTCCGACATTGCGATATATTACCAAAGCTTGCATAATTCTGATCAGTATTTTGGCGAATTCATCGACGAAATTAATAAGTTAGACGAAAAAGTAGTTATACTATTCTTCGGCGATCATGCGGCTGGCCTGTTCGATAATGTCAATTCGCACGAGTCTAAGCAGGTACGCGATTTGGCGCGTGTCACGCCCTACTTTGTTTATTCGAACTACGATTCCGGTTTCCGAGGAAAGCAATCATTGCCAACCACTACGCCAAACTGCATGGTTAATACGATGCTGAATGGCCTAAACTGGCAAAAGGATTCATTATATTATATGGTAGATCAGGTTTGCGAGAATGAGCCAATACTAGCGGCTAGCTATATGGAGGGGCGCGAAGTGCGCATGGCGGACGTAATGGACGATTACGAACTCGTTACTTACGATATCTTAGGCGGCAAAAAGTATTGGACAAAATAAATAATACCCCTTTCGGGGTATTATTTATTTAATTCTTCGGGAATAGCGGCGTAACGGGTGGCTGAATATCTGCCGCCGTAAAGATTTCTTTAATCTTTGCAGAAATATCCGGTAAGAAGATCTGCAAACGATCATTGATGGCTAGCAAGTCAGCTACAAGCTTAATCAAGACCTTTTCTGCCTTTTCTGGGTCGGTCTTAGCGAGCGCCCATGGCTTTTCAGCATCAATGCGCTTGTTAAGCTCGGAGATACCATCCCATAGTACGTCGAAAGCGAAATTGAACTCGTATTTTTGCATGCGACGGTCAAACTCCTCGTCTGGCCGCTGCTCAACTTTCTGACCAGGGATGTTGTTTTTCTTGCAAAGTGTAGCAAGGCGCTGAACAAGATTGCCGAGGTCGTTTGCTAATTCATTATATGCAGCTTCGTATTTATCCCAAGTAAAGTCCGCGTCGTCGGTAGTAGAAGCATGTCGCAAGAAATAATAGCGAAAAGGCGCAAGACCGTGCTTGTCGATAATTTCTTGAGGGTCAATCACATTTCCGATTGACTTAGACATCTTCTCGCCATTAGCAGTAATCCACCCGTGCGCAAGCAAGTTACGCGGCAATGGTAGCCCAAGACCTAACAAGATGGCAGGCCAAATACCGGCATGAAAACGCAAAATATCTTTGCCAACAATTTGCGTGTGGGCGGGCCAGTCGGCGGAAATATCCTTCTCGGGATAACCTAGAACGGTAATGTAGTTCGAGAGTGCATCTATCCAGACATACATGACCTGATTTTCATCGTCAGGTACAGGAATCCCCCATTGAACCTGCTCTTTTGGGCGAGAAATCGAAACATCAGGCATATCCTTGAGCATATTCAAAAACTCTTTTTTGCGAGATGATGGGGTAATTTTGAGTTCGTCCGATTCTATCGCTTCGCGAATTCGATCTTTAAAGTCGGCAATTCGAAGATAGTAGTTTTCTTCCGATAACTTCGTATACGGCTTTTTGTGGTCGGGACATTCACCATGATTATCGTTGTATTCTTTCTCTGTCACATAGCCTTCGCAGCCCTCGCAATACCAACCTTCATATTTGTCTTTGTAGATATGGTCTGAAAGTTTGGTCCATATAGCCTGACAACGGCGCTCATGATCTGGGTCGGTCGTGCGAACGAAGTCTGTATATTCAACACCCAGCGAATGGATAAAATCTTGGTATTTTTGGGCTTTTTGGTCAACGAATTCTTGAACCGGAACGCCCTGCTCTGCCGCTTTCTTGAAATTCTTACTACCATGCTCGTCCGTGCCGGCCTGGAGGCGAACTTTTTCGCCGCGGTACATCATATAACGGCGGAGAGTATCCGCAAGTAGATAATCCATAGTGTGGCCAAGGTGCGGATTACCGTTGACGTATGGAATAGCTGTCGTAATATATGATTCTTTCATGAACCATATTTTAACATCTTTTACAGATAAAGGCGAATGCTACTTTCTGGTGACGAGGAAGATTACGACGCCAGCAATAGCAACAACTGCAATTAAGCTGACGGCGATAATGATAGGAGTCTTACTCTTGCGGCCAGGAACAGTGATGGCATCCGCTGCTGGAGCGGGTTGCTCGCTAGGCGTGGTAGCTGGCGCCTCGGCAGGCGCTGCGGATGAACTTGCGGGGTCTGCTTGAGCGACAGATTGATCGATAGGCGTCGTTTCGAAATTAGCTAACGGATCGGAATTAATATTATCGTATTGCTTTGGCGCTTCGGTCTTTTGCTCACTAGGAGTTTCCGTCTCATCTATAATGTCGCCAGAAACGAACGAGGCGCTTGGCGTAGCTGGTTTTTCTGCAGTGGCTGGGTCTTCGCCGTTCATCTCGGCAGCATTTGCAGTAAGTGCGCTCAGTGTTGGATTGACGGCTGCTACAGGATCAGTCGCCGCGTCGGTAGTGCTAGCTGCGCCACCGGCAAGACTCATATTAGGATCTTGCCTAAGTTGCTGATCGAGCTCGTCTTGCGAACTCGGTACGTTATCTAGGCTAATATCGTTAATATCAAAAGCCGCGGCCGGGCTTGAGCCGGCATCGCTTGTAGCAGCGATAGCCTCATTAATCGCATTCATACCTTCGGACTGGTCAACAAAACTGACTGGTGCCCCGAAGTCATTTGCGGCCGAATCCGTGTTCGTGTTTGCCGTTGCAGAGTTCTGATTGTCTAAATCCATGCGGATCCGCCTCCATTAAAATATAATTATCCGTTTTACCTAATTATATTTTAGTGCTTATGGATATTTTTTTCAAGCATTAGCCAATCGGAAATCGATAAATCGGCTGGGCGAAGATTCTCATCTAGGTGCTGACTGGCGAAAATGTCCCTCAACTTCTCTTTTGGCAGATGAGTACCAACGGTTAGGTTAGAAATTAGTTTTTTGCGTGGCGCAATGAATCCAAGCTTTATTAAGGCCATCGTGCTCTCACTAGCAAGCGGCTCTTTCAGCGGCTCCAGAATAACGACTTGACTGTCGACTTTCGGCGGAGGCGTAAAGAATTCTCTGCCTACGACTGGACCTAAAGTAACTTTCGCATATATCTGAGCTGAGAGACCAAGAACGGAGTAGTCGCCCGCCTCTGCAGCAAGGCGTTCAGCCACCTCTTCTTGGATAAGTAGCACAATCTTTGCGGGAGGGTGGTCAGCATGCAAGAATTTTTGAATAATCGGGGATGTGATGTAGTATGGAATATTGCCCGCCACGACGTAGTTTTTGGGCAAATCAAGCGTATTTAGATCCAGAGACAGAATATCTTGATTGTGAACGACAAGATTCTTGCCGGGAAATGATTTTGGCAAATTCTCGGCTAACCGATTATCTAGTTCGATGGCTATAACTTTATCGAAGTTTTTAAATAGAGTTGAGGTAAGTGTGCCAAGGCCTGGCCCAATCTCGACCACCGTATCTACGCCGTCCGCTGCGGCAAAATTAGAGATATCCAACAGGATATCTCGGTCCTTGAGCCAGTGTTGTCCGAGAGATTTACGATTCCTCATTTTTCTATTACCACCAATGATTAACTGTCCAGAATTGATACGCCTTGGCCCAACTACCGTAGCGCCCCACAGCATAACCATTACACCATCGGAGCTGAGTGATAGGGTTCGTAGCCCAGTCGCTTCCGGCCGATGCCATTTTGTTGCCAGGGAGAGCCTGACAAAGACCAGTGGCGCCACTAGATCGGTTTCTTGCCAATGGGTTCCAATGCGATTCGTGCGTGATAATAAAGTTCACATATCCATAGTCGCTCGAGGATATACCGGCCCGCGACATCCAATCTTCGTGCGATCCGGCCGGCAGATTAACTTTCATGCCAACACGAACTTCTTGCTCGACTGGTTTTTTCGTAACGATGGAGGAGATTACTTTGCGCGAAACCTCTTTGCCATTACGCATTTCAATTTCGTAAGTAACCATCTTCTTGCCATCGCTTCCCTCTTTGACGACTTTGCGTGTTCCGTAATCCATGGAGTAATCTTGGATAGTTTTAGTATCAAACTTCACTACTTCTTCGACCGTCTTTGTCTGTTTGCCCTGTTTATACACTGCGAAGTCGATGCCGTCCGTAATCTTGACGTTGTCCTCTAGTGATGCCCAAGTATCCTTATGGTCAACAGATATCTCGCGTTCAGCTAAAAATTCCCCGATTGTGTCGGCCTGCGTACGAACTACCATTTCCTCGCCATAAAAATCGAAATTAATTTGTTTGGCGCGAGTAATTTGATATGCCGCCATCATGCCACTCTCGAGTAATCCGTCATACGGCACAACTTCCACGACATCTTCGTCGAAAAGCTCAATGCCAGCATCCGATACGACTGCTTCTGGATCAGTGGATGAAGTATGAATATGACGTTTTACGGTGTCGTCAACAACGACGGTTTCGCGCGCGCGGTAAATGTTAATGCTAAACGATTCAGAATCGATTTTATCGTCGAGCCCTGGCTCTATCGTGTCATACTCGTCGTATTGAATTCCGGCACGAGCAAGCAAATCACGAACAGTAGTCGCGCCAGATCGCATCGTGGTCTTATTCTCGCCGTCGTAGATAGTAATAAAACTCTGCGCGCCATCAGCGGTAGCGCCGTCAGCGGAAATTGCGCTCGCAAAAAAACCACTCTGCTTCATAACTATACTAACAACAAGAATAGCAGCAGTGATGCCAAGAATTACTAAGGATGGAATGGAGAACATTCCTAATACCTTGCGTATTTTCATGCATATAAATTTTAACATATCTAGCTCCTTCGGGCAAATTCGGGTAGCCCAATTTACGCTTTCTTAATTAAAATACGATACTTCGTAATCTGGATGAAATGATCTTTGCCGAGCGGATATTTTTTGCCCGGCGCATAATCGCGAATGGCGGCGATTGCGCGTTTTAGCTGAGGACGAGTTTGAGAAACCTGATATCGCAAAAGAAGACCTCGCAATAGCTCCAGGGCTGAATCGTCATCAATCCGGCAAAAGACATCACGGGAATAGCCGACTGAACTATCTCTTAGGCATTCGTTGAGGATAGCCTCAATTTCTTTCGCAATCGCACACTGTCTACGATATAGCTCGCGGAGTTGTATTTTTTGCTCATCGTTGGCGTACATGAAGCGTGCGCGAATACGATTGCGCAGATAGTCGTCTTCAGTGTTAGTCTGATCTTGGCGAAAATGGAGCTGGTATTTGGCCGCATACTCATAAATATCTTTTTTTCGCCAGGAAATTAGCGGGCGCTCAATTGCTGGGTTGCGAAACGGCGCCAGCCCACGCCAACCAGTGCCGCGCAGGCAATTGATGGCAATAGATTCATACACATCATCTAGGTGGTGCGCAACGTAAAGTCTGCCATCATGTTTCTCACAGATGGAATTTAGAAAATCATAGCGAGCTTGGCGCGCTAAGGCCTCAGATGCACCAAGGCCAAGATGGGCACTTTTAGCCTCAAATTCAAGACCATAGTCGTGAGCGAGCTTCTGGACAAATAATAGATCGTCGGCTGAGTTTGGTCGAATGCCGTGGTCGAAATGAGCCACAACCACATCTGGATCATCGCGGAAGATATGAAGTAGTGTAACCGAATCTATTCCACCAGATACCGCAAGGATTTTTTTCATGTGCTACAATTATTCCATAAGCGGAGAAAAAAAGAAAATGCTAATGGTTGGCTCAAACATGACCGACTTTCCAGTACTAAGCCTGCATGTAGGTGGCGAGATTGCGCGCACAAAACGAGCCATCATCGACCCAGAGGATTTGCGAATCTTAGCCTACACTGTTGGTGGGCCGGCTATTGATAATGACCCGGAAGCTGGGGATATTCTCGATTTGTCCGACGTACGAGAGATAAGCGATATTGGATTCGTCATTGATTCTGTAGATAATCTTACGACACGGAACGAAGTCATTAAGCTAGATGAGATTATGGCTCTGGACTTTGATTTGGTTGGGCTTAAAGTCGTAGACCAGAAGGGTAAAAAGATGGGCAAGGTCGTTGACTACACCGTCGATTCCGGCAGCTTTATGGTCTATCAACTAATTGTTCAGCGTCCATTAATGTCCTCTTTTATCGACCCCCAGCTAACAATTAATCGCTCGCAAATTGTAGAAATTGACGATTTTAAGGTAGTTATTAAACATAGCACCTCAAAGGTGAAAGTCCCGAAGAAGACCGAGGTGCCGGAAGAAGAATTTGTACCCAATTTTGTTAATCCATTCAAAAAACCAGACTATGCTCCGTCGGACGAAAAAGTAGATAGCTCTTCAGATACGTCAGAATAATTAAAACCTTGACGGACAAGATATTGCATTAGTTTTTGACGGTCAGCGTAGCGACTCGCCTTGCGTGCTATGACCTTGCGTAGTTCCTCTCGCTCATTACGAGTATCGTCTTGTAAGACTGCATCGATAATGCGCTTATCGACCCCCTTCTCTGTCAATTCATTGCGAAGCTTCCGATTGCTGATACCTTTTTTGATGTGGCGATTTTCCACCCAAATGCGCACAAAGCGCTCATCGTCAAGGTGTCCATGTTGCTCGAGTCGCTCAATGACAAGCGGCATAAGACTAGCGTCGTAGCCTTCGCGAATCTTCGTCTGATATTCGCCAGTCTTGGGATTCCTAATGCGCACTTTCTTGTTGATAGTCTTGCGCTTTAAATAGTCTTTGATTTCCTTAGTGGAATGAGGCCGCATCAGAACATATTCAAGTGCGCGACTATAGAATTTACCGAATTCCGAAGCACGCTTGAGTTGAGCGAGCTCCTCTTCGGAAATCTCACGGCCTATTTTAACACCAAAATCTACAACTTGAGAGATATCGAGGGAACAATAATACTTACTATCGATATAGATATTTACGCGATTGCGGTCGCGGACCGCCTCTTTGATATCAGTTACTCGATGCGCGTGTGCATTGTTTTTCTGCTCGTCATCGAAAATAGTTTGAATTTCAAGCATTAATCTTCGTCGGTCTTAGCAGCCTCACGGACCTTAGCTTCAATCTCGGACATAAGCTCTGGCTTCTCTTTGAAAAGACGCTTCACTGCTTCGCGACCTTGACCAAGAGTCTCGCCATTATATTTGAAGAATGCGCCAGCCTTTTCTAGAACTCCATACTGAACGGCGAGGTCGAGCACGTCACCAGTTTTGCTGATACCCTCGTTATACATAATATCGAATTCGGCCGTACGGAATGGCGCGGCAATCTTATTTTTTACAACCTTAATCTTTGTGCGGTTTCCCGATACATTCTCGCCATCTTTAATCTGACCAATACGGCGAATGTCTACGCGGACGGAAGCGTAGAATTTAAGAGCGTTGCCGCCAGTTGTGGTCTCAGGATTGCCAAACATAACGCCGATCTTCATACGAATCTGGTTGATAAAGATAACCGTAGCTTTAGTCTTGCTAATGATGCCAGTGAGCTTGCGCATAGCTTGAGACATGAGGCGTGCCTGGAGCCCCATCTGGGCATCACCCATGTCGCCATCGATTTCTGCTTGCGGAACCAACGCGGCGACGGAGTCGACAATAATTAAGTCAACGGCACCAGAACGAACGAGCGTTTCGCAGATTTCTAACGCTTGCTCGCCATTGTCTGGCTGAGATATGAGCAGATTATCGGTATCGACGCCGATTTTGCGCGCATAGGCAGGGTCGAGAGCATGCTCTGCATCGATGAAGGCCGCCTGGCCTCCTTGCTTTTGTATTTCAGAAATAGCATGGAGTGCGAGCGTTGTTTTACCGGACGATTCTGGCCCATAGATTTCAATAATGCGCCCTTTCGGAAAACCACCACCAAGCGCTAAATCTAGCGCGAGTGAACCGGACGAAAATAGTTCGACGTCTATTTTGGACTGTTCGCCCAGTTTCATGATGGAGCCATCACCGAATTGCTTCGTAATCTGAGTTAAGGCAAGATTCAAAGCCTGTTTTTTGCTGTCGTCCATTGCGGATACTTTATTTTCTTTACTAGCTTTTTTGTCTTTATCTGACGCGCCCACCACTTCCTGACTCTTCTTAGCCACTTGAGAACCTCCTGTTTATACTTATATTTTAGCGAATTATTAGGGTAAAATCTAGCGCGACGGCGCTTGTAAACTATGCGTCTGGTAGACATGTTGCGCTTTAGGGCGATAGGCGGCAAAATCTTCAAAAAAGTAAGCCAAGAGAGTCTCAATACGATTACAAGTCTTGTGTGGGATGGTTTTAAGATTACGAAAAGCCCGATTCATACGATTTACGACTGGAGCGTAATAAATCTCGCCGGAGGACAAATCAAGACCAAGACCATAGATGTCTTTGGCGTGAGAATGATATTTATATATCAACGAATCTCGTAGATCCATCAAGAATTCGTCCCCAGCCGCAATGACGCCTTTGTCTACATCGACAGCAACCCAAATATAGTTGTTCGAACGGCGCCTAATTTGGGCGACTTCTGCCGCATTCAATTTCATTCGTTTTAAGAATTTCATCCTTTCTCCTTTCGTTTATATTTTTAAAGACATAGCCACAAAATATCATTTAGCCTGATGCGCAAAAAAGCATCAGCTCAATATTTTTGACAAAGGGCACATATATCTAGTAGAAAATATGTTAAAATATAGAAAATATTCAACAAAAAGTAAGGGAGAAACATGAGCGGACATAGCAAATGGGCAACCACAAAGCGCCAAAAAGCCGTCGTTGACGCCAAGCGCGGTGCGTTGTTTACGAAAATCGGCAACCAAATCGCCATTGCGGCGCGTAGCGGTACCGATCCTGCCATGAACCCGTCGCTTGCAATGGTGTTGGAAAAAGCTCGCCAGGCCAACATGCCAAAGGCGAACATCGAACGCGCAATTGCGCGTGTGGCAGATAAGAGCGCCGCCGCACTGATTGAGGAGACTTACGAAGCATATGGACCCGGCGGAGTTGGCATCATTATCGAAGTTGCAACAGATAACAAAAACCGAACGATGCCAGAGGTGCGCCATACACTAGAGAAAAATGGTGGCCGCATGGCCGATCCAGGCTCAGTGATGTTTCAATTTACGCGTAAGGGTGTGATTTTCGTAAAAGCAAAAGGCGACGAAGTCATGATGGCCGCGCTTGATGCGGGCGCTGAAGACGTTGCGGACGAAGAAGATGGAACGACTATCTATACAGTAGCTGGCGATCTCGCTAAGGTGCGCAGTGGCCTGATTGATGCTGGTTTCGAAATTGACTCCGCGGAATTGCAATACGTCCCAAATAACACCGTACCAATTGATGAAGAGACTTCGACAAAAGTCGAGAAAATTCTAGACGCGATTGATGACCTCGACGATGTCGTGGCGGTACATACGAACGCCGAGTAGACGCGCTGTGGCTAATATTGGGGAGATGTCATTGTCTCCCCATCTTTTCGAGCCCTACTTCGTCAAATTGCGTCACAAGTTTTTGCAACGCCCGCTTTAAAGGAAGGTTAAAATCGATTGCAATTTTTTCGAATTCAGACAGTTCTATATCTATGTTTTCCGCCTTTTTCCAATATCGTATCCTATCTTTGGCCGCCAGATTCAGGAAGCCAATTACCGTATCTTGATGTTTCTCTATGACGTCTTGCGCCTTTTCGCCGTATAGCGGCCTCAGCTGATGGAAAATGGCCTTTGTTTTATCTTGCTCATCTTCCGAAAGGCCCCTAAAAAAGACTAGCATATCATAATCATCTTGCTCCTCTTCCGTAAGCTCGCCTTTAGCTGCCGATTCTTCATATTTTCTGATGCGTTGCTCTTTTTTTAGCTCATCGCTCGCTGTCTGCCTGTCTTTTTCGCTAAGGATATTATTATCCCTCAGGAAAAGTAATATTTCATACTCGTCTTGCTCTTCTGGAGACAAGCTTTCTTCTGACGTTTTCTTCTTTTCATATGAGTCAATTTTCTCTTGGTCGTCATATGTTCTATGGTCTACGATTACGATTGGCACGTTATGATACGCCGCATGTCGTAAAGCTATTTCATTTATTTCTCCATAATCGTTGGCCTGCCCTTTTTCACCCTGGCTTTTAGTCGTAATAAAATCGGGCAGTCTAGGTTCTCCTTGTTTATCGTAGCGGGACCAAGCTACTTCGTTATAGCTGGCATGGGATTTGCTCCCATCATTGGCCGGATTCATGATGCCGGCCAGGATGCTGGCATCAAACGCGTCAACCGTCGTCTTTTGGTCGCCAGCCAAATGACTGACACCCGCGTCATGAGGCTTGGCCGCTATCACTGAACTAGGAGGGACGGAATTCCAGGCATATCCACACGACGTTGGCAGTTGCATTTCCCTGCTGATGCGGTCCGCGGCGTTCACGTAATTTGCGCTGATAGTACTCCCCATCCCGCCGCTCTTAGAAGTAGAGGTGAGTGCGATTTTTTCTTCTAGCTCTTTTTTATTTTTAGCCCACAATGACGGATCTCCTATTAGTTGGTTGGAGATCTCATGCCCTCCAGTCCACCCGGAACCTTGTGCTTGCCTATAGTCTATGGCGCTCTGAAAAAAGCAAACTGGATAACCATACCTCAACACATAAACTGGAATCTTTTTGTCATCATATTCCGCTGTGTGCCTGTAGACGTGTATGTCGCCTAGCTCCGCTAAGGCGTCCAGTTCTTCAAAATCTACGCCCGCAGCCTCATTGAGTCTACGCTCGATTTGTTCTTGTGCTCTTTGGCGAGCATATCCTACATTGTCACCAGTCTCGGCGTCTCCATATTTATTTCGATAGATCTCCATCTCCCGGATGAGCTCTTCTTCATCGCCGCTCAATTCGGACCTTACTCTCGATTCCATATTACTCATATCTTGATTCTAACACGGACAACAATGTAGACGCTTAGGTTGATTATTCACTAGCTATGCCAATGGTTCACGAAGCGGCTATTATATACCCGTACTGCCGAATCCGCCACTGCGACCCGTCTTGGAGAGTTCGGAAACCTCTTCGAATTCCACTTGCTCATATTTCGTAACTACCCCCTGAGCGATGCGCATACCTGGCTTAATCGTGAAAGCCTCGTCGCCGAAGTTTTTAAGTAGAACGCGTATCTCGTTTCGAAAATCCGAATCAATCACGCCAATACCATTCAAAAGAGATATGTGATTCTTAAACGCGAGACCACTACGCGAAGATAGGCGGAGTTCGTATCCGTTGGGTATCTCGACCCCTATACCGGTGCCAAAATCCTTGATTTCGCCAGGTCGCATCGTATATGGCTTATCAATGTAGGCGCAAAGATCGAAACCGGCAGCGCCGGCGGTTTGGTAGCTAGGAATAACGACGTCGTTGTGAAGCTTCATGATTTTCATCTTCATATGAGGATATTATATAGGATGTGATATAATAGCGCCTAGTGGAAGGATGGCCGAGCGGTTTAAGGCACCGGTCTTGAAAACCGGCGTGGTTAATAGCCACCGTGAGTTCGAATCTCACTCCTTCCGCCACGGACTGATTTTGAAACTATTATTTTACTAAATATTCCCAACCTGGTTGCCAGGCTTTTATTTTTCTCCAGTCTTTTTCGATGGCCCCATTCCAAGAAATACCCTTCGTAATAACCTCGAGCGCTAGCTGTGACTTGTGCTCGGCATTATCCGTAGTAGTGCCATGCACGAAATAGATAATCTTGACTGCCATTAATAATTCTCCATGGTTGTTAATCTATATCTTAACTATAACAGTTTTTTCTTGATACTATTTCCATGGTAAAATTTAAATACTGATCATGGCAAATAAAAAGTACAAAATACTAGAGATTGACCCGTGGCTAGAACCATATGAGGGTGATATTGATTTACGAATGCAACGTTACCGAGACACTTATCGTTCGTTAGTGGGAGACGGTAGTCTGGCGGGCTTTGCAAATGGATACATGTTTTTTGGACTCGCCAGGACAAACACGGGCTGGGTCTATCGCGAGTGGGCGCCTGGCGCCGACGAAATGCATCTGATTGGCGACTTCAATAACTGGGATAGATTGGCACACCCCATGCACCGTACCGAATCTGGTATTTGGGAAGTAAAGATCAAAGGGCGCAACAAAATCAAACATGGCCAGAAAATTAAAGTGCAGGTTACGCGTGGTGGCCGTAAGTTTGACCGTATTCCTCTATACATGAATCATGTCGTACAGGATAAGCTAACGCGTAGCTTCGTCGGCGAAGTGTGGGCGCCGGAAAAACCCTTCCGTTGGACAGATAGCGGTTGGCGTGAGCGCAAAACAGATTCGTTAATGATTTATGAAGCGCATGTGGGGATGGCACAGGAGAAAGAGGCAATTGGAACTTACCGCGAATTTGCAGACATTATTTTGCCGCGCATTGTAGATGAAGGCTATACGGCCGTACAACTAATGGCAATTCAAGAGCATCCGTATTATGCATCGTTCGGCTATCAGGTGTCGAATTTCTATGCCCCGTCGAGCTGGTATGGCGACCCAGATGATTTAAAATACCTAATAAATAAGGCTCATAAGCTTGGGTTGAAAGTATTGCTTGACGTAGTGCATTCGCACGCGATAAAAAATACGGCCGAAGGTATCAATATGTTCGATGGCACATTTAATCAGTTCTTCATGACAGGCGATGCCGGCGATCATCCGGCTTGGGGAACGAAGCTCTTTAATTACGCGAAGCATGAGGTGATTCACTTCTTGCTGTCGAATTTAAAATATTGGGTAGACGAATACCATTTTGATGGCTTCCGCTTCGATGGCGTAACGAGCATGTGCTATCACCACCATGGGCTCGGCGTTGATTTTACTGACTACAAGCAGTATTTCGATGTATTTACGAACACTGACGCTATTACTTACTTACAACTCGCGAATGCGTTAATACACGAGATTAATCCCAATGCCATTACAATTGCCGAGGAGATGAGTGGTCTGCCAGGGATGTGTATCCCAATCAAAGACGGTGGCATTGGTTTTGATTATCGTCTAGCAATGGGGATTCCCGACTACTGGATTAAGTCTCTCGAGAAGGAAAAAGACGAAGATCGAAATATGCACGCGATGTGGCACGAGCTAACAACGCGGCGCCCAGGCGAGAAAAGTATTGGCTATGCGGAATCGCATGATCAAGCACTCGTAGGAGACAAAACTCTAATCTTCCGAATGGCAGACGCCGAAATGTATAACGGGATGAATAAAGCTTATCACTCCCCCGTCATTGACCGCGCGATTGAGCTACACAAGATGATTCGTTTTGCTACGCTGACGATGGCGTGTGAGGCATATCTCAATTTTATGGGCAATGAATTTGGACATCCGGAATGGATAGATTTTCCGCGCGAGGGTAACGGATGGAGCTTCAAATATGCGCGCCGACAGTGGTCGTTGGCGGACGATGGATTCTTGAAATACGAATGGTTGCTGAACTTCGACAAAGCCATGATAGATTTCGCCAAGAAGAATAAGGTCGTCAAGCAGGGCCACGCAGAAAATCTCTGGCTAGACGAAAAATCGAAGATTATTGCTTTTGCCCGAGGCGATTTGCTTTACGTTTTCAATTTTCACCCGAGCGAATCGGCGACCAAGTTCTTCCTGCATACGCATCCGACTGGCGCTGGTGAGTATAAAGCTATCTTTTCGACGGACGATAAAGAATTCGGTGGCCAAGATCGCATCGACAAGAAATATGTTTATTCTACGATGAACGACAAGCGCGGACTAGGTTTTGAGATATATCTACCCTGCCGGACGGCGGTAGTCTTCCGCAAGAAAAGAAACTGACCGCTCGGCCTCTTCGCGGCACAGTTAGCTGGGAGTAGCCAGCAAAAAACAGCCCCGGACGGGGGGCTGTTTGTGTCTATATTTCCGTGAAGTTATCCGGATTCGTGATTACTTTGCGTAGCAATCCGCCAGTCTGCGAAGCCGTAGGCATACTCTGCTCATCGCAAACAGCATGCCACCCCATAAATACAAAGTCATAGTCGCCCTTTGAGAATGCGATATTTTCAGACACTCTCCCTTTTGGCAAACGGATGAGGCCGGCGCTATTGCAAGATGATGAATCAGTAGAGTCATACTTGCCAGCGTCTTGTGCGCTACGATAGGCCACAATTAATAGGTCGGACGTTCCTGCTGAGGCATACCAAGCCGCGTCATTACCAGTATCCTCGCGGGTGTTGTTGACTGTATATTTAACATCGTGGAGCCCATCTGGCAGTTTGAGCTTCAGCCCCCATTCGCTGATATAGATATATTCTTCCGCATTGACCTTCTTGGATGGGTTTTCAGGGGTGGTCGATGTACCAGTGTCGTCGCATTTAGCGCCCGTTTCCTCACCTGTGCCCTTAGCGGTTTGGCTATGCTCTTTCTCGCCCTGAGTACTTTGCGTCATTCCGTAAACGCCAAAGCCGACCCCGCAAGCAGCAATAATGATCGCGATGGCTGTGACGATTTTGAGTCCCACTCCGCTGCTCTGCTTATTTGGCACCTGAACTGGCGTTGAGTTTTGTTCCATCCTTTTTCCTTTCTCTACTTATGCTTTTATTTTATCACTCAGGCGACTCACTCGGGAAAAAATACGCCTTATGCGAAAAAGTGACAAGAGCGTCATCTTATGATATACTAATTTGAGTAAATACCTTTTCATAAGTGGCACCATAGCTCAGCTGGTTAGAGCGTAGGACTCATAAGCCTAAGGTCACTGGTTCGATCCCAGTTGGTGCTACCATTGAAAAGGTATTTTGTTTTTAACAGCACGACACGACTTAGCGACCATGTTAGGCTATTATGCTAGAATAAGAATATGGATACAGAGACGAAAAAAGGTTTTACTGTTTTAGAGCTGATTGTTTGTATTATTTTTGTGGGGATTTTTGTAGTACTCTTCTTCTATCAGAAGATGAATGCGGATGCGATGGGGCGCGACGAAATGCGCAAGACAGCATTGAACGCCATGTTCTATTCGCTCGAGGAGGGCTATTACGAGAAGAATGGCGGTTACCCGGAAAAAATCAGCAACGCCGAAGTGTTGCCATGGATGGATCCAAATCTCTTTACCGACCCATACGGAACACCGCTGTGGGATGACGGTAGCAATTATAGCTACGAAGGCAAAAATTGCGAAGACGGAAAATGTAAGTCATACGAGCTTCGTTCGACGATGGAACGAGAAGAGGACTTCAAGAAAACAAGTCGGAATTAAAATATCCCCTTTGGGGGATATTTTTAGTCCTCGTCGCCGTCGTGCTTATTGCGTTTTTTGTTTTCGTATACGAGATGAGAAATGATCGTGACCTCATCGCGAGGCGTATCTAGAAACCTGAAAGTATAAGTAGTCTCATCGCCGACAGTAGACATGCGTAAGATGCCAATCTGAAAAAGATGATCCAGCAGGGTTTCTTGGCGGAAGGAAACGTCCTCGATACGACGGAGCTCGATTATATTGGTGGAGTTCGCAAAGAGTGAGACGCGAGATTTTTGAATAGCACGACGGTTTGTGATATACATCTCATTTGCTTTATAGATGCTCTGCCCCACAACGCCGCCGGCAATAATAATGGCATAAAGCGCAAAAATAGCAATGCGCAAATAGCCTAACGCATCATCGTTGATTGTTAATAGTGTTTGATTATTCTTTAGGTTGTTAGCAATCATGATTAACGCGAAGCTCAAAACAACGATGCAGAATGCAACCATACACCAGATCGCAATGAGTCCAATACGCGAACGTACCAGGTGGAGCACGACATGCTCGTCTGGCTCAAGTTTGATTTCTGGGTAGTCTTTTTCGCTGCGCGCGTGTTTAACTTGCGCTAGTTCGTCTTTCATGTTTTGATTATACCACATCCTCACCTAAGGTGCTATATTTAACTTTGACATACTTAGTCTTAAATGGTATAATTGCCGCGTATACAGGAATACAAAATCTATGCCAGAAAAAATAGTAATAGGTCGTGAAACTCGAGTCGATTTCGGGAAGTACGCAATTGGCGTGCCGGCTAAGGTCGATACGGGTGCAGACGGATCCGCAATTTGGGCGAGTGATATTCGCATAGACAAGGAAGGGCGGCTTCGCTTCAAGCTTTTTGATGAAACTTCGCCATATTATACCGGCAAGGTAATGAAGCGCACGGAATATAAAGTAGCGCAAGTCAAAAGCGCATCTGGAAATATATCATTGAAATTTCAAGCATACATTACGGTCAAGATTTGCGGAAAACGCGTAAAGGCCCTGTTTGGGCTATGCGATCGCTCAACGCATGCATACCCAGTACTGATCGGACGCCGAACGCTGCATGGAAGATTTATCGTAGACGTAACTAAGAATGAAGGCATATATACTCCAAAAAATATGATGACCCTGAATTTGCGCCAGCAATTAGCCGAAAATCCGCGTGATTTTTATAAAAACGTATACCTAAGAGGAGAAGTCACACAATGAAAATTGCAATTCTTTCAAACGGAAATGGAAATTATTCTACCAAACGCTTAGTCGAAGAAGCCGAAAAGCGTGGCCATAAAGTTAAGGTCATTAAATATAAATACTGTTATATAACCATCGAACAAGGCAGCAACCAAGTCTATTACAAAGGTAAGCCATTGCGCCACTACGACGCAGTGATTCCACGCGTGGCGTCGCATATGACAAAATATGGTACAGCAATCGTGCGCCAGCTTGAGATGCAGGGCGAGTATTGCGTATCGAAGTCATTAGCCATCACGCGCGCACGCGATAAGCTGCGCTCAATGCAGTTATTGGCAAAGTATGGCATCGATGTGCCGAAAACCGTCGTGTCTCGCGATTCGGGCGATATAGATCAGCTCCTAGAGCAGTTGGGTGGCGCTCCTGTAATTATTAAGTTAGCAAGTGGCACGCACGGCAACGGTGTAGTCTTGGCAGAAACCAAGAAAGCCGCAAAATCTACGCTCCAGGCTTTCTACCTCTCTAACGATCAGGGTACAAACATTTTGTTACAGGAATTTATTGAGGAGTCGGCCGGAACAGATATTCGTGCTTTCGTGGTTGGCGGAAAAGTAGTTGCAAGCATGAAACGCCAAAGTCTTGATGATGATTTCCGTTCTAATTTGCACAAGGGTGGTAGCGGAACGATTATTAAGCTAACTCCAGAAGAAGAGAAAGTCGCCGTTAGGGCAGCAAAGGTAATGGGCCTGAGCATCGCAGGTGTCGACATCATGCGTTCGAAGCGCGGTCCGCTCGTTCTCGAAGTGAACGCCTCGCCAGGATTCGGTATAGAAAAGGTGACTGGTCGCAACGTAGCTGGGAAGATTATTGAATATGTCGAGCGAAACGCTACTCGAACCATTAGAAAAGATCGTATAGGAGCTTAAGGGCTCACACCAAAAAATCAAGGCGCTCATCAGCCTTGATTTTTTATGCTAGAATAGTAAATAGCTTATGGTATTAATAGTCGTCTTTGCAGCATTGCTTCTCTGTTTCCTGTTGGTACGCCATCACGTTGGAGTGCCGTTCTTGGCAATGATTGCGGGGCTGGCGGTGTACGAATACTTTGGTGCCGGATTTGCGAATGCAATAAGCAATATTATAACGGCGATTCCTGTCAACATTGCAGATACTGGTCTATACGTGTTATTCGTGGCGCTTGCGCCGATAGTGCTCTACTTTAGAGCAGGACGAAGCGGTTTATTTGGGACGTTGCGCGCAATTGAGTCCATCGTGTTTGCCGCCATGCTTACGATTTTGCTATCAGCGCCACTGATTTCATTGTTTAATTTCGACACGCTGTCTGCTGATATAGCGGGCTACATCGCTGGCGCAAAAAGTATTATCATGGCTATAGGAATTATCTTTGCGTACGTAGACGCATTTCTCTATCGCTCTGGGCGGCTTTACTAATTTCCCACATTGCAATGCCGGCAGCTACAGATACATTGAAGGATTCTTTCTTGCCACGCATTGGTATCTCAATTAGCTCGTCGCACTCGGCTAACACCTCTTTTGGAATGCCATGCACCTCCTCGCCGAGGACGAGTGCGGTTTGCTCTGGATATTCATTGATGCTCGTAATGTCTAGCGACGGTCGCTCTATGCCCTGCTCGAGGGCGTAGATTTTGTATCCTTGATTGCGCAGTTTTGCAAAAGCCGCCAAGATGTCGTCTTGACGCTCCCACGAAACGAGCTCTTCGGCGCCAAGTGCTGTTTTATGGATTTGCTTGCGCAACTTTTCTTGCTCATGCGGAAGACCCTTATCTAAAAATGGCGTGTAGCCCGAAAAAAATACACCGTCTATGCCGAGGCATTCGCACGTACGCAGAATAGCTCCAACATTGTAGGTGGACCGGATATTATACAGGATAACAATAAGCGATTTCATGCTACAATTAGATTATGAATGAGGAAGAAGTTCAAATCAAGCGTAGGCAAAATGAGGAGGATGCGACCGTCCGCCACGCAAGAATTATCGGATTGCCATATCTAGACACTCGCAATTTCGAACGAGACGAGGGGTTGATTCGCGACGTTCTTACCAAAGAAGAGATGCATAAGAACTTCATTATTCCTCGACAGGTCGGAGAAGGTAGCAAACCGTACGAGTTCATGGTTACAAGCCAGACTCCTCGTAGTGTGATTGAGTCTCTACAGAAGAAGTACGACGAGGAAGGTATGCGCGTTGAGTTTTATTTAATCTCAAATTCGGCATACCAAATTTACATGTTGCGGCACGACCCGCCACAAGAAGCGCACTATGATGATATCGAGATTGCATCCGAGGGCGACTCCGAGACTATTCAGCAGGTTTCGCGTACGCTCAATAGCGTAGCGACCGATAAGGTATTCGATTACCTGCTAGACCAGGCCGATAGGCTCGGTGCTTCAGATATACATATCGAGAACTTGCGCCACGTTATCCGAATCAGGATGCGCGTCGATGGCATACTGCACCCAGTCGCCGAGATTAATCGCGACCGTTACCGCATCTTTATGGGCGAGCTAAGTTCGCGAGCGAGCGTTTCGACGGCTTCAATGCGACCGCAATCGGGACATATGCAAAAAGACATTACGCGCGACGGCGCAACGCATTTGCTGAATATTCGCGTCGAGACAGTGCCAACAATGTACGGCCAAGATGCAGTACTTCGTCTCTTTAACTTTGACGAAAGCTTGTTGAATTTGGATTTGTTAGGCATTACTCCAGAAGAGCGCGCACAAATTGACGAAGTGATATCACATCCGCGCGGCCTGCTTTTGATGGTCGGTCCGACCGGTTCTGGTAAATCTACGACTCTATACTCGATTATTAACGCCTTGAATACGACCGAACGCAAGATTATCACACTAGAGGACCCGATTGAGTATGGTCTTACTGGCATTTCGCAAATTCCAATTATGACCAATCAGGGTGGCTCATTTGCCGAGGGACTACGCTCCGTGTTGCGTCTCGACCCAGACGTAGTGATGGTTGGTGAGATTCGCGATCAGGATACTGCACGTACGGCAATACAGGCGTCCATTACGGGGCACTTAGTACTTTCATCCTTCCATGCCAATTCTTCGTCGGCCGCTTTCTCGCGCATGATTGACATGATTGGCGTGAACCCCGTCTTCTCTTCATCGGTACGGTTAGTGATAGCGCAGAGACTATTGCGCAAATTGGACGAGAACAAGGAAGCATACAAGCCAGATGTACAAACGGTGAAATACATCAAAGATGTAATGAGCAATGTCGAGCTAACTGATTACAATATGGATGATATTACACTTTGGCGCCCAAAGCCGAGCCAGGAGCATCCATTTGGCTATAGCGGGCGTACGGCAATTATGGAGCAGCTCATCGTGGACGAGTCTATTCAAAGATTTATCCGCGGCGAGATGATGCCGGATACGAACCTGATTGAACAAACCGCAAGGCAAGGCGGCATGCTTACATTACAACAAAAAGGCATCATGGCGGCACTGCGCGGTGATACTACGATAGAAGAAGTAGCACGCGTGATTTAACTCTCTTATATACCCTTTTCAAATTGGCAAAAATATGCTAAAATGAGACAAGTTTTTAAATATAAAAGGTAAAATCATGTCATTTGAACTATTAAAGTTGGTGGGAGATGCCCAAAAGAAGAAGGCCGTCATTGACGTCCGCCCTGGCGATACCGTCCGTGTGTCCCAAAAGATTAAGGAAGGTGACAAGTTCCGTATTCAGGTTTTTGAAGGTACGGTAATTCGTGTTGACCGCAAACAATCCCATACAGAGCGCATTGTCGTACGCAAGGTTGCTTCTGGTGTTGGCGTCGAGAAAAGCTTCTTGATGCACAGCCCACTCGTAGAGAAGGTAGAGATCGTTCGTCGTGGCAAAGTTCGCCGCAACAACTTGCGCTATCTCCGCGAGCGTTCTGGTAAGTCCGCACGTCTTGCTCAGAAAGATTTTGATCGTCATGCAGTGAATACGCTTCCGGAAGAAGAGGTTGCAGAAGAAGCCCCAGCCGAGGAAGTCAAAGAAGCCGAAACGGCAGAAGCTGCCTAAATTGGCAATTTTAGGAATAGATGAAGTAGGAAGAGGTCCCTGGGCGGGACCTCTTGTTGTTGGTGCGTGTGTTTTGAGTGATGCGCAAATCGAAGGCTTAACCGACTCTAAGAAGCTTACGCCTAAGAAACGCGAGGCATTGGCGCCGATTATTCAGGAGAAGGCCGCTGTCGGCCTTGGTTGGGTTTCGGCCGCAGAGTTGGACGAGCTCGGCATGACGGCTGCGCTCTGCAAAGCTTGCCGCGAAGCAGTGAAGCAAATCCATGTGCCTTTTCATGAAATTATTATCGATGGCACAATTAACTTCCTGCGCGACACGCCGTTAGCATCACACGTGCAGGTTTTGACCAAGGCGGATTTGTTAGTGCCGGAAGTATCGGCGGCGTCGGTTGTGGCTAAGGTTGCGCGTGATAATTATATGTATAAGTTGGCCGAAAAATATCCTGGTTATGGATTCGAAAAACATGTCGGCTACGGTACGGCAGCACACCGCAAAGCGCTAGAAGAACTCGGCGTATGCCCAGAACACCGAAAAAGTTTTCGCCCAATTGCGGAGATGCTAGGCATTGTGCCGGCAAAGAATAATCCAAAAAGCACCAAGACGAAAGGCGACCGTGGCGAAACAGCGGTTTGCGACTATTTAATTAAAAGTGGGCATGAAATTGTAGCGCGAAACTGGAAGAATAAGTTTTGCGAAATTGATGTAGTATCGAGGTTTAACGGCGTGTTATGTTTTACGGAAGTTAAATATCGACGCGCTGGGGCAGGGCTGGATGCGATAGACAAAAAGAAACTCGAGAAGATGCGTTTTGCGGCGGAGTTTTACTTGGCCCAGAATGGTGGCGGTGCGGCAATTTTAGCGGCCGCCGAAGTATCGGGCGACAATTACGAAGTTACGGATTTTCTAGTCCTACAGTAGGCTCATCTGGGCATAGCGCGAGAACTTTTTGCATGGCGGACTTTTCGGAAGGCGTTACCCAAAGGTGGTATTTGTATTTAATTGAGATTTGGCGCGCAACATATTGACATTGAAATGCTTGGTTTGAGGGGAGCCAGGAGTCGGCGGAGGCATCGGATTTATCTTGATTAGCCTGCCCCTCTACGGCAAGAAGATTGAGTGGATCCTGACTAAGCTCGTAGCGCTTCTCGGCGTCAAGTTTATAGGCGCCAGTAGCCCAAGCATTACTGAGAGCAACAACATGGTCGATTTGGACTTCTTCCGAAGTACCCTGCCCGCGCTTAAAGTTAACGACTTGGCCAGTATAAGGATCGTCTAGGGTGCCAGTTTGGACTTTGCAGCCTTTCAAGACGGTATTTTTAAGATCACGATTTAAGATAACTTCGCGCATACTACAGCCGTGCTCATCGATTCCCCAGCTATCATAGAAAAGTTTACGATAATACTTCTGCGAATGGTCTTTTTCCTGAACGGCGAGACTTTCTAGGACATCTTTCGCTTTCGTGGAGTCGGCCTTGGTTTGCTCTGGCTTGAGTGCGATTTTATCAGGTTCCTGAATTGCCGGATCGAGTAAGGCGGCATATTCGTAAGAGTTTGGGTTTAGAAAAATATAGACACAAAAAGCTCCTACCGCTAGGAGAATAGCAATAATTCGCCGAGTGCGATAGGAGATTTTCTGAGGCATATTAATAGTTTTCGGCTTGGATTTCGAAATAGGCCTGCGGATGCTTACAAACTGGGCATTCTTCTGGGGCGCTGTCGCCGATGTGAATATAGCCACAGTTGCGGCACTTCCAGACCGTTACGCCGTCACCCTTGAAGACGATGCCTTTTTCGAGGTTGTCGAGAAGTTTGCGGTAGCGCTTCTCGTGCTCAGCCTCGATTTTGCCAACTTCTTCGAATAGTTTGGCGATTTCCTCAAAACCTTCTTCGCGGGCCTCTTTAGCGAACTTTACATACATTTCGGTTTCTTCGTATTCTTCGCCAGCAATGGCATCTTTGAGGTTTTCCTCGGTGTCCGGCACGCCGCCATCGTGGAGCAGCTTATACCAGATTTTGGCATGTTCCTTTTCGTTGTCGCTAGTTTCCGTGAAGATGGCAGCGATTTGCTCGTAGCCTTCTTTTTTAGCTTTGCTTGCGTAGAATTGATATTTTACGCGCGCTTGGGATTCCCCCGCGAAAGCGGCGTTGAGATTTTTCTCGGTCTTTGTGCCTTTTATTTCTGCCATATATTTCTCCTTAGTTAATCCTATTTTAGCAGATGTTGACGAGGTGGAAAAAGCATAGGGCATATCATTCGTTATCCTAGTTGCTACGGGGGGGATGCGGGTTTACAATGAATCTCAATAGTACACAGAAGACGGCAACATGAAGGTAAGTGATTTAAACCCCGAATACAATAAGTTACAACGCAAGTACGGAGCAAAAGAATTAACTTCCATATACAATGGAGGGTGCACCAACAACCCCGATTATTGTTTCGTATTCATGAACCCTACAGGAAAGAACATCGCGTCAGACCCGAATTGGAAAGGGAGAAGGTCTCCGTGGATAGGGACTAAAAACATATGGAAACTGTTTCACAGGATTGGCCTACTCGATGAAGGAATTTATGCCAGCATTATGGCTAAGAGGCCGAATGAATGGAACGAAGAGTTTGCGGATTTAGTATACGGTGACGTGGAAAAGCACAAATATTTCATAACGAATCTGGGGAAATGCACCCAGGTCGACGCAAGAGTGTTGCCAAATTCGGTCTATGTCCAATATCTAGACTTGTTGCGCAAGGAAATAGAAATAATAAACCCGAAAGTTATTATTGCGTTCGGGAACCAAGTTAGTTCGGTCTTGTCTGGCAATGCCATTTCAGTGTCAAAATGCAGAAAGCAGAGCTTCCCGATGGAAGTTGCTGGTAAAACATATGACGTTTATCCAGTTTTCTATCCAATAGGCAACGGCATGATGAACATCGATAAAGCCGTAGAGGACTTGGAATTTATCATAAAAAATACCGAGAAAAGATTGGCGCCTTCTAGCGCGTTGATTTAATAGCACCAATTTAGTGCGCTATTGCTCGTACAGTTTTAGGATTTTCTCGACCTCCTGTTTGGAGAGATGATCTAATTGGGTTTGATGAGAGAGCTCTAGGTTCTTGTTGCCCCAAGGCGCAGCTTTTTCGTCGTATAGGCTCTTCGAATAAATCCAGCAATCGTACGGCAGTTTCTCGGCAGAATACTTTTCTCCCACGAAACCAAGCTTCTCGTATAGTCGGACAGCGTCAGCATTGCCGACAATATCCGTATACAGCCTCATCGTCTTGAAGCCGCGCCGTTTTGCCATACGCATCGTTTCCTCGAGTATTCTTCTCCCATAGGATCTTCTGCGTTTGTCTGGGAGTACGCCGAACCACGCAAGCCATGCCGATTCATCATCGTAGCAATATAGGCCCGTTATCCCTATTGCTTCTCCGTTATCATATGCGATGTAATATTTAACATAGTCGTCGATATAGTCTATTCCCGTCTTTCTTATGAAGGTATCTCTATCCAGAGACGCCAAGATATTAATAGTGCCATCTTCGTCTGGGAATATTTGGTTTTGAATCTTAATTGCTTCCTTGTAGTTTGCATGATCTACTAAGACGAGTTTCATAGTCTAGCTCCTTTATAATTCCAGAATTGGCATTTCTTCCCTGTACCTCTTTTGCGCTTCTAAATCCAGGTCTGCCGTAAGCATACCTTCTTCGTTTCCTAGCGCTCGCAGGTTTTCGCCATCATACTTGATGATTTTCGTGTCCGCACATAGCTTTTCGCCCGTTTGGTTAACTGCGCAAAAGTAGACTTGGTTTTCGATTGCTCTAGCTCGTGGCAGGACGTCCCAGGCTACGGCTCCAGTTGACTTGTTGAAGTGCGCTGGGAGAAAGATGATTTCGGCGCCGCCTTTGGCCAGCTCTCTAAAATACTCTGGGAATCTTAGGTCGAAACATATGCCGACGCCAATTTTGATGCCATCTATTTCGAATAAGCCAATCGTTTGTCCCGGAATGGTATCGTCATTTTCGTCTAGCTTGAAGTCTGGCCTATTAACTTTGTACAGATATTTTTTATCGTATCTGCCGATAATATTCCCCTCGCGATTAATCACGAAACTCGTATTCGTAGTTTTGCCTGGCACGTCACTTTCTAGAGCGACGCTTCCCAGGATGATATTTACATGGTTTTCTCGAGCGAAATCTTGGTACTTTGCTATTTCGTCTAGCCTCACCGCCCCGCCATAATAGTCTTTACCCCACGACAGGAATAATTCGGAAAGACATATGATATCGGGCGAGTCTTTGACGGCCTCGCTCAATCGGCCGAGGACTTTTTGTTCGTTCTCGTTTTTCGTGCCGTTGGATTCTGTTTGGATAAGACTTACTCTGACCATAGATTTGTGCTCTGATGGAATTATAGCATCGATTATCGGCGCGCCGAAAGCGTGGTGACTACTTATTAACGCACTCATGCTTTATTAAAATCGTTTTTATTGGTTTGATTGATATGTGTTGGCTCGTTTCGTAACACATAAGGTTCGCCTCGCGGGGGCCTTATAGAACGATGTTCTAGGCGCCATCAAGACTCCCGAGAAAGGGAAAAATGAGTATACAACTGCGCGTGTGGCGCGTGAGAGTTATGCTCACGTTGAAGTTTGCGAAGTAACGGAAGATCCGTCCTAAATTAGGACGGATCAACCAACACATCAATACGCTTCCTAGAGGCGTATTATATGGTTTTATTATATCATGGCGCTTTGACTGCCTTAGCGATGACGCTAACAATTTCTTGGCGGGACATTTTTTCGGGGTTGCGGAAACGCGCAAGCGGGATGTTGGCGGCTTTAAAAATGCGCTCGACTTCCGCGTCGCGCTCGGCGCGAGATTTGCTGTCGTGCGAGGCATCGTCGAGCTCAATGGCACAGACTGGCTTGCCGGTTTCCTTGCTGAGCAAAACGTAGTCGACGGACTTGCCGTTAATGTGACGGAAGGCAGCGTTCCAATTCTGGCCTTTGACTTTGTGGTTTAGCAAGGCGGAAAGATGAACTTGTGGAATGATATACCATTTACCGCCGAGCATGTCGTTGAGTTGCTTGAAGAATTCGTTTTCGCGTTGCGTCATAATGTAGCTCTTGGCGAAATAACGGTAGGTAGATTTTTTGATTTCTTCTTCGTCGTCGGTTTGCTTTACGGCGAAGAGCTTGCGCGAAGCGAAGTCCGCTGCGACGAGAATGACTAGAGCGATGATGATAATGATGTATGTTTTATCCATGATTCTATATTATCTCCTTATTTATCGCTTTTTCTACGATTGCAATCTCGGCAAAGCATTTGGCAGTTTTCAGCAACAGTTTTACCGCCTTGGCTCCATGGCGTAATATGGTCGGCTTCCATCTCGTCGATTTCGAAGTGTTGGTTGCATTCAGAGCAAATTCCCCGCTGGCGTTCGTAAGCCTCGCGCTTCATGTTGTCTGTAAATGCACGAATGCTTAAATGACGTTCGTCGCCACATAACAGGTATTCGTAGATGCCCTTCTTGGCAGTAACATCCTCGTCCTGCATGAGGCGGATGATTTCTTTTTCCATTTTCTGAGCATCGTAGGAATAATTATGGTATTTATTATAGAAGTCGCCCCATTCGAGGCCTTTCATTTCTTTGCGATAATTCGGGAACAGCATTTGTGCCCATGCGATGACGGTCTGGAAATATTGCCAAAGTTCGGAGGCATTATCGTCGAACTGGTGCTTAGACATATATTCTTCAATGTTGTCGTCGGAAATCCATTTCAAAGCAGATTGTAAATAGTCCTGGCGAATCGGCGAACCATTCATGTATTTTTCGGCTAGTCCATAGGCGGCGCAGCCAGTTTTGCTAAAGTGGCGCTTAGCGTCAGTTAGCCATGGGCCGGCATAGACCGCGTTGCGAAGTTCCTGATCGGTAAGCTTTTCGCCGGCGATATTGATAGTCTTGAACCATTCGAGTTTTTCGCTGTCTGTACCGTCGCAAATGTAGATATATAAATCGTAGTTTTCAATTTGTGCACGTTCATCAGAAGTGAGGCTGTGAAAATATTTGTTGTTGATGGAGAAATCGCCCTGCACGTATTGGCAGAAAGAAATCGTACGCTGCTGGCCGTCGAGAATTTCGTAACCAGTCACCTCCCCACTGTCATTTTTAACGACGGACCAATACATAACATTGAGCGGGAATTCTTTGCGAATAGTATCAATTACGGCATTTCGCTGAGCATCTTTATATACGAATTCGCGTTGGAATTTTGGGCGGATGTCGAGCCTACCGCCGTAGCCAACAACGCCTTCTTCATTGCCGTCTTTATAGCCATCAAATACATCTTTGATTTTGATTTTTTGAAGCTCAATTTTCATGGATTCTCCTTTTTATAAAAATACGCGAAAATACAACTACTGGAAGATTATTATCGTCCAATAGATATACATTTTGTAATCGCCAAGTTTTATTGTATGCTTTATACTTTTTTATAGTTTCTTCAGGGGGTGGCGTGAAAAAAGAACAATCATTAAACACCCAATTCGTGTCGCCGCTTCTTCCAATTATCTCAAACTGGTCAGGATCATAACTATTTATAAAGCTGTCTGGTACGCCCATGTAACCATAATAATCATCAGGAATATCGGCTATCCTATCTATATTAATTGCATTAAAGTTACCGTATTTAGGATAATCACTCGGATTATAGTGTTTATAGAGTATTAGCCCTTCATGCCGCTTTTCAATATCTAGATTCGTAAACCATATGACGTTCCCGAATTTTTTCGTGGTTCCATCGGGGCGCATAAACTCTTTTATGTGGTTATATCCAAGCCAAACTTTATTATTAGCAATTAATGGAAATATTTCTTGATAATGGAGTTTATTAGAGTCGCCGATTGTTAAGAACTTCTTATCATATTCTATAAGTTGTAGGATATAGTCTGGGAATAGGCTAAAGGGCGGGTTAGTAACGACAATATCAGCCTCTTTAAGATACTCGATTGATTCTTCACTTCTAAAGTCACCGTCGCCGTCAAGTATTGTAAGGTTATTATCATTGCTTTTAAGCAGAAGTTCGATATCCGAGAGATCTGTTGCTCCATCGCCATTTAGATCTGGGACTTCGGTTATTTCTATTTTGTAGGGTAATTTCTCGTCTTTATGGAATAACGGCAAATCATTAAATTCCGTATAGCTAACTGGCGATCCGGCATAGCACGTACAGATTAGCTTTTTTAAGCCAAGATGATTAAAATTCATAGCAAAATATTTGAAGAAATTACTCTCAAATGGATCGTCGCAATTGCAAAATACGGTTTTACCTCTGAAGTGTTCTTTATAATGGCATAATTCGTTTTCTATGTCTCTTAGAAAGGTATAGTGCTCATCGTCTTTTGCTACTTTTGCCTTTCCTAGGCTAGTGTTGGCTATGGCGCCTCCTAACTCTTAGCGCCACAACTTCAAAAAGAAAATAAGACACCTTGCGATGTCTTGTTCAATATATGTTGCCGATTACATCATGAATCCGGGAACGTAACACCGCATGATGTCTTAAATCAATTTCTGCACTTAGACTGAAACAGCCTAACCGGAGCGATGAACCTTCCCGGATTTACGGGTTGTTTCAAAACACTGCCGCAAGTGCAGAATTGTAGCCTAAGTGCAAATTATTAAATTGATTTAAGACAATTTAATTATATCACTTAGGGACAGGGGTTGAGAAGTGTTCTGTTTGAACTCATGCTTTTATGCCGTTCTGAGTTCTCCTATACTAAAAAGGCGCCGCAAGGTGTCTTAAATCAATGGTTTAAACTGACATTGAAGTTCATGAGAGCTCGCAGGGCTTCAATAAACAGGATTCTAGATAACTAGACACTCTGAGGAAGATTGTCATGGTCATCACAGTTCGACTTTGGATTGTGGAATTCAGAATAAGAATCAGGTTTGTTTAGAGATGAAAAATAACCCATAGGGGTTATCTTTCATCAAAACCATTTCGAGCGTAGTTTCTAGAGCTGCGCTCAATAAGTATATTATAGCAAAAGCATTAAACTTACGCTTTTGCTTCTAGTTAATTAGGCATATTGTCTTTGAGGGTACGTGTTTTGCCCTATTGAATGTTTTAGCCATAAGCCATTGGAGGCCAGCTCGCTGGGGCTTCAATGAACGGTGATTCTAGATAGCTAGAGGTCCCGGAGAAAGTCTTTGCATGAGCGTTCGGATTACCATCATGGGCGTAAGTGTGGAGTTTGGAATTCGGTTTCCGAAATTCAAAAAAATTCGTCGCTAAATAAATAACGACGAACCAAACACGTCGAGTGTAGTTTCTAGAACTGCGCTCGTTGAATATATTATATCAAATAATTGAACTCATGCTTTTATGAGTGAAATCTAAACATTAATATGTGAACGGGTTATTTTGGCATCGCGTGAGGCTCGGAGAGAACTCTCGCTCGCAGGAGCCTCACTGAACGGTGATTCTAGATAGCTAGACGCTCCTGAGAAAGATTCAGATGTCACTCACTTTCAGGATTTGGATTGTGGAGTTGAGGTCCGAAATTCGCTTGGTGCGGAAGCCAAAAAAAGTTAGCCGCTAGCGGCTAACCAAACCCAAACAGAGCGTAGTTTCTAGAGCTGCGCTCGTTGGATATATTATATCACGCTACTCGACATTCACGCCTTTACTAAACAGTTTCTTACCACCGAAGTACAAGCCGGTTGTCAGCACGAGATACAATGCATCAGTTACGGCAATGAGCGTGCGGTAGGTCGAGAAGCCGATTGCAACATCCATCGCGTCGCCAAACATGGCTTTGACACTATCGTCAAAAATGCCAATTCCGTAAATGATGCCGAGCAGCAAGCTCTGCAGAGTGAAATATAACACTATGCCAAGAACCGCCGAACGAATCATGCGGCCATTATTTGCGCGATGACCAACGGTAAGGCTAAACATGCCAACATTCACGGCGTAAACTACTTCCAAGACAGCCGTAACGAGAATCCCGAGAACAATAAATGTCATATCGCCATCTTTGAAGACCGAGCGAAAATACTCATACATATCATTGTTCCAAAATGCAATAAAGAAACAAGTAATCACGACGGCGAGAGATAATAAAATGGCACAGAGTCCAGAAAGAACTTTGCTATCGTAGAGCGTATTTTTGCTTACTGGTAGCGTATGCGTCAAATATGCTTCGTCTTTATAGAAACTTTGGCGGAAACGTTCCCATATTCGAATTGCCGAATTAATGACAGCATTAGCGAAAGCTGCAATCGTAAAACCACGCAAAATGCCAAAGACGAGATCACCAATTACGGAGCCCGTAAAGTTGCTGGAAATGCGAGTGAGGATAGATAGAATAGCCGTAATAGCAAAAATTACAACCATGTTACGATTCATCCACAGGAAGTCGTATTTAATTAGCTTTTTTAGCATGGAACATCCTCCTAAATATTTCATCGATTGATGCTTTTTCTTTACTGCGAAGTTTGTCAGCATCGCTAGTTAGCGCAATTTTACCTTTATCGATGAAGATTACCTCATCGAGGATGCGCTCGATATCAGATATTAGATGCGTGGATATAATTACACTGGAGCCTTCTTTGAAATTGGACAAGATTGTATCGAGAATATAATCGCGCGTGGCAGGGTCGACGCCGCCAAGCGGCTCGTCCAAAATATACAGATCCGCGGCGCGCGACATTACCAAAATCAGCTGTAGTTTTTCTTGCATACCCTTAGACATTTTGGATATTTTTGAGTCTGCATCGAGATCTAAATCTTCGAGCAATTTATATGCGCGATCCAGGTCGAAATCCTCATAGAAATCTTCGAACATTTTAATCGCTTGGCTGACCCGCATATTTTTGTCCAAATATGTGCGTTCAGGCAAGTACGAAATGTGCGCCTTCGATGGGGCGCCGATAGCCTTCCTTTTGAATAAAATCGTGCCGTCGGTTGGTGTGAGTAAATCGTTAATTAACTTTATTAGCGTTGTTTTGCCGGCACCATTTTTGCCGAGCAGACCGTAAATTTTGCCGGGCTCAATTTTGAGACTAACGTCGTCGAGTACGGTTTTACGGTCGAATGTTTTCGTGAGATGTTTGCATTCTAGCAAAGTCATCTGCCGCCTCCTATTTCTTGCAAGGTATTAATTGCTTCTTCGAAAGTGACGCCGATTTTTTGCGCTTCGGCAAGATAGGCTTTGGCCGCAGCGACTGCGAGTTGCTTCTTGTATTTCGCAATCAGCTTTTGATCTTCAGTGACGAATTTACCGTTCGTGCGCTCGGTAAAAATCAGCTGCTGGTCTTCAAGTTCTTGAAGAGCTTTTTGCATTGTGTTGGGGTTAACTCGCGCCTGGCTGGCCAATTCGCGCACAGACGGGAGTCGACTTCCCGCCGCGTACTGTCCCGACACAATCATCAGCCGCAACTGCTCTACCAGTTGAAGATAGATTGGTCTTTCGTTGTCGAAAACGAATTGAATAAGCGTCCTTTCTATTGTATTACTTGCTTAATACAATAATACATAGTAGATGCTTATTCGTAAATACTATTTGTTGTTCTTCGTATACGCTTCGATGAAACTTTTTAGTTTCTCGCCATTCAGCTTCACAAAATCTTCGTAGCTCTTCTCTGCTATAGCATCCGTCAAGAACTTTTGGTCCGCTTCATCAAGTTTGTCCGAACCTCGAAGCTGCTCGGAAATACAGTAAAGCAGATATGCTAGGCTGGCATTTTTATTTTCGCCATCTCCGAGTTTTACGACATGCTCAATCTCGTGGCTGGTGTCGGCAAGCGGTTCTTTATAGCGAAGCTTGATTGTGCAGAGTTCGTCCGAATCATTCACTACGGCAGTTTGATATTTGAACTCGCCGCCCGTAGCGGAGCCGTCGTTCATAGTTAGCTCATATAGCGCAATACCATGACCGCCGCTACCATATGGCTCGGAAATGACTGTATCGTTTTTGAAATCTTCGTGATTGAGTTCGCGATTTTCGTAGCCGAGCAAACGATATTCCTTGACAAACTTTGGATTGAATTCGACCTGAGCTTTGACGTCTTTGGCAATAATATTAGTTAGGCTTTCATAGCGTTTGTCGATGGACTCGGACACGTCTTCGAGACTATTGACGACACAGTAAGTTCCATTACCATGTTTGGCTAGAACTTCGAGTTTTTCGTCCTGATAATTCCATAGGCCCGTGCCGATGACGGAAAGAAATAGACTTTCTTTTTTCTTTTCTTCGATGAGTTTTTCGAGGCCGCCTTTGTCGGTGATGCCGAAATTGAGGTCGCCGTCCGTAATGAGAATAACTTGATTGTTCCAGGCGGCGTCGTAATTATGCTTGCCAATCTCGTATGCCGTCTCGATGCCCTTGGAGCCATAAGTGCCGCCATTAATCAGGAGAGTTAGTACTTTGCCCATAATGTATTCTTTGTCGTAGCCTGAGCGGATGGCGTAATTTTTGAGCACCGTTTCATCTACGGAGCTATACGTAACTAGGCTAAATATATCGCCAACCTTAAGCTTGCTCACAATAACCGCAATAGATTGCTGCGTAACTTCTGTATTGCGACTCATGCTGCCAGAAACATCGAGCAATAGAATAATGTTTTGGTGTTCTTTGATTTCGGATTTGGCCTGCGCGTTAATATATAGCAGTTTTTTAGTATCGCTCTTGTCCAGAATCTCGGTGCTAATATTAAACGTATCTTGCTTTGGTTTTGGGTTATCGTAATCAAAATAATTGAGCAATTCTTCAATGCGAACTTGCGATAAATCTACGTCGCGGCCATTGCGAATTTGGTTCATGACAACACCCATAGATGCGGTCGTGGTGGTCATGCGGAAAGTGGAAGTTGGCGCCGCAAATACGCCTTTAGCATCTTTTTCCTCAATGGGCGCGTAAGAGTCTGTGGAAATATTTTCCATAAACCCATCCGGTAAATCCTCAGAAAAACTCATGCGAATAGCCATTGACGCACCCACCTCCACCATAGCGCCATCTTCCGGCTCGCTCACTTTGGCGCGCCCCTTGCTCGCGCTCTTAGCAACGCTAGCTAGGCGGATACTGCTGTTTGGAATGTTGTCGTAATTGTATCTTCTGGTTGAGTATTTTTCGTAGATGCGCCGAACAGCCACGTCGATATCATCATCACCGACAAAGTCGTAAATTTTAGCCAGCAAGTTTTCCTCGCCAAGTTCTTTGAAAAATTTATTCACGGTTCGATTATTGCCATAAGTAAAACAGGACAGGACGCTAGCGGCTTCTTCGGAATAGCCCAAGCCAGCATAGAAATCATACTTCTGCTTGAGTTTGGCGGTGTTTTTGATAGAGTCTTTTAATGCCATATCTCCTCCTATTTATGAGGTTATTATAGTCCAGTGTAATACATTTTTCGTATATAATATCCATGAATGATGTTCGTAGCTGGAGAGACACTGTCGTTGCTGGCTGCGCTTGCTTTGGTATATTCTACATTCACCAACAAGAAGCAGGAAATGATGAAATGGCAAGCACTGAAATGCGGTCTTTCTCGGGTTTTCGGATTGGTTTCTGGGTGCCCATTCGGCCGTTGTGACAAATGTTCTGACCTTCGTTAGAAATATTCTATCCGCGAAGGGGAAGCTAAGCAAAAGTTTAACTTTGGTTATTTGCGCGCTAATGATTGTCGTTGGCTCGCTATTCAATAATCGGGGCTGACTGGGCGTGTTGCCGATAGTCGCTTCGGTGCAATTTACGCTTTGCGTCTATTCGCTAAAGTCTGCGCAGCATATGAGAATTGCGCTCATAGTTAATTTGATGCTGTGGGCAATTATTGACTTCTTAATCCAGGCTTACCCAATGTTCGTTGCCGATATAGTGATTGCCATAGTGACGTTCGTAAATGTATTGAGATTTCGAGACGAACGTGGCAATAAGAAGCGCAAGAAGGCGACCAAGTAACCTCGCGAGTGGGAACAAAAAAGTGGGCTTGGTTGCTACCCGACGGCTGCAAGCCGCCCTTCTTCTCTTTATCGTATTTACGCAATTCTACCTTTTCTGCCCATCTAGTAATTGTATCTTTAACTTCCGCGCAACAAAAGCGTGAGTTTATTCCGACCGACGCGATGCTCCCGCTTGGCGCTAGGTGTTATAATACAGATATGGCAATCGAGAGGGTGATTGATACTAGTCTCCACGAAGACGACAGCGATGAGCGAGCCGTTGAGTTTTCGCTACGCCCCACAAACTTCAATGAATATATCGGCCAGCGACGCCTGAAAACTAACTTAAAGCTAGCTATCGATGCGGCAAAGAAACGCGGCGACGTGATGGATCACGTATTGCTATTCGGGCCTCCAGGACTTGGAAAAACGACTATGGCTGGCGTAATTGCACATGAAATGGGGGCGAATTTTCGGGCTACTTCTGCTCCATCGATTGAAAAAGCAGGCGATTTAGCAAGTATTCTAACAAACTTAGCCGATGGTGACATATTATTTATTGACGAAATTCATCGCTTGCGGCGTGCGGTTGAGGAAATCCTCTATTCGGCAATGGAGGATTATAAGCTTGATATCGTGATCGGTAAAGGACCGGCTGCGCGAAGCGTCAAGCTCGACCTACCGCGCTTTACATTAATCGGTGCCACTACGCAGGCCGGAAATCTCGCTGGACCGCTGCGTGACCGTTTTGGGCATTCCTATAGATTAGAGTATTATGCAAATGATGATATCCAACAAATAATAGAACGCTCGGCAAGTATTCTAAACACGTCGATTGACTCAACGGCCTCTAAGCTGCTGGCGGAACGTTCGCGTTTGACGCCACGCATCGCAAACAGACTGCTAAAGCGTGTACGCGATTACGCCGACGTAAATGGCGATGGAATAATTGACGAGCCGATTGCGAGGAGTGCTCTAAAAATGTTGGAAATCGACGATTTAGGTCTGGATCCGGCTGATCGCAATATGCTCACTTTAATGTACGAAAAATATGGCGACAGGCCGGTTGGGCTAAATACAATTGCGGCTTTAACTGGCGATGAGGCTTCGACGATCGAGGATTATTTGGAACCTTTCTTGGTGCAAATGGGAATGATCCAACGCACGCCACGCGGCCGCATCGTAACGGACGTAGCGAAGAATCATCTTGGCCTCGTTTAGTTTTTTCTAGTCTTACTGCTACTTCTAACGGAACGATACAATTGGTCGAGTTGCCGTTTACTAATTGCCCAGTATGACAGCCCGCACACTATACAGACGCACGCAATTGTGGCAACCGTAATCTCGATAGGTCCCGTGGCGGGCAGTTTATCCGTTTCCTCGATAGTTACGACGGCCGAATCATCATCCTCACCACCATTCACTTCCGTAGTATCATCTATGCTCTCGTCTTTATCGTATGGTCTAGAATCTATGGGGCTATCCGCGGTACCGACAATTGGAGTTGGCGTAATTATTTGCCAAACCGCATAGAGCTTGACGCTTTCTGCATCCTTAATTATGTCGCCAGGTTGATAGCTAGCAGCCGTGCTGTCTTTATCGGTAGCCCACCCAATAAATAGATATCCAGAACGGGTCGGCCGAGTTTGAGGAAGCACTATCTCGCTCTCCGCGATAGAAATCGGAAGAGGTGCATTCGTGCCGCCATTTGCGTCAAAGGAAATCGTTTTTGATTCAAGTTCCCAAATCGCATATAAGCGTACATCGCTCTCGAATGACACCTGTTCGCCCGGTGTGTATTTTGCATCTTTTGAATCCGAGTCTATATTCCAACCGAGGAACTTGTAGTTGTCACGTGTGGGGATAGTTGCCGATAGGGTAAACGGTTGCCCAATAATTGCAGTCTGAGTGGCGGGGGCATTTGAGCCGCCATTTACGTCAAAAGCGACAGTGATATTTTGCTGTCGCCATACGGCAAAAAGCGTAATACTAACTGCGCCATTATATTTCGCGCCAGGCTGATAGTCGGCCGCAGTGCCGCCCTTGCTTACGGACCATCCGATGAAGGTGTAGTCACTACGAGTTGGCTTAGTGCTCGACAATACTAATTTACCAATTTCTGCGGTTGTCGCGATGGGCGCGCTGGAGCCGCCGTTTGCATCGTAAGTGACCGTAATCGTTTGCGCAACGGGAGTTGGCAACGGAGTCGGAGTTGGGTTTGGAGCTGCTTTCCAGACGGCATAGAGTGTAATATCGGAATTCCCGGTAAAATCGCTTCCCGATACATATTTCGCACTAGTAGCGTTTTGACTATCAGACCAGCCAAGGAAGGTATAGCCACTACGAGTTGGTTGCACTTTAGATAGAGAAATCACTCTCCCTCCTGTTGCAGTTTGAGTCGCCGGTGCGCCAGAGCCGCCATTCGCATTATAAATAATGCGATAAGTGCCGCTCTTCCAAATAGCATAAAACGTGACCGCCCTCTTGGCGCTATATGTAGCACCTGGTCGATAACTGGCGACGGTAGCTCCTTTGTTTGTAGACCAGCCAAGGAAGGTATAGCCACTACGAGTTGGCTTGATATCCGAGACGATGGCTGTTTCCGTCTGAGGAACTACTTGAGCTGAGGGCGCATTGGAGCCTCCATTTGCGTCGTAGCGGATCGTGTAAGTATTCTGCCGCCAGACCGCATAGAGCTTGACGTTGGCATTCTTGCTGCCATAGGCCTTGAGATATTTTGCCCCTGCTGAATAGCTAGCCTTTGATGCGCTTTTGTTCGTAGACCAGCCAAGGAAGGTATAGCCACTACGAGTTGGTTTAGCGCTCGAGAGAGTCTTCCCTATTCCTACGTAGGCGGTTTGTCCTTTTGGCGCGCCAGAGCCACCATTGTCAAAATAAGAGATGGTATAACTTTGGCGTAATTGCTTTAATAAATTCGGATCAGTTACTTTATAAATCGAATAATTGCCAGACGGGCCATTAAAGGCGAGGTATGGGATGTTTTTTTCGTCGAAATCCATACTCTCAACTTCGTACAGCGGATTGTCGATATAATAGGCGTGAGTAAAACTTCCATCCAAACCAAATTGATAAATAATAGTCGTATGTTTCTTGAAGACATCATCATAGGTTGTGCCCGCATAAGTACCGGCCGATTCCCAGGTCGGACGGTAAAGGTAGCCGTTATTATATGCGAGGCCTTGGTTGACTTGATTGTGTCGTTCATTGAAGCTGAAGATTAATTGATTCTTAGAATTAAATGAGCGAATTAGTGGACCCGCAGACATATGATATTCGTTGTGATCTCCATCGTAAGCGATACCGCTGCCGAATTGAACTTGTCCTTTGGCGTCAACTAGCTTGGCGATGCCTTTTTTCTCAAATGTGTTCGCATCAAGGCGAACGAGCACTTTTCGGCCCCCGTCGATTACGATGACCTCATTATTCTTCTCGTTCCAAGTAGCATCATTGCCGTGGCCCATATTATATACAGGTTTTCCAAGCACCGATGTTACATTTTTATTGTCGCTGCGACGTATTACTACGACCTGATTATGGTCCTCCTGTCCGGGCGGGCGCATGATTAGAACATAGTATTTACTAGTCAACGTAAAACCCTGCAAACTACCAGCACCGCTTGGCAACTTTGCCGTTAAGACTTTTTTTAGTGAAAGACGCGTCATTTTACTCTTCGGATATTTTACGAGATCATGAGTAATTGCTTCTACAGGTTTTCCATGAATAGCGAAGAGGAGGCTGACGAAGACCGCCGCCATAAGTACGCACGCTCGTCGAACGATGTTCCGAATGCTGGAGATACTTCTTTTTTCCATTCGATGTTTATTTGACCTATCTACACTTTGTGAGTATATGAGAAAGACACCTGTAAGTCAATCGAGCGACCGCTAGTACCAATTAACCGAAAAACGAACGTTTCTTAGCTTTGTCGAACTCTTCAATAAGCTCTTTCTGCTTACGTGTTATGTTCTTTGGAATTTCGACATTTACCGTGACGATATGTGGACCGCGCTCATCGGAGCCGAGACGCGGGGCGCCGTGTCCGGATAGCTTAAAGTTAGTACCTGGCTGAGTGCCAGCCGGTATCTTCATAGTCACTTCTCCGTCCACAGTCTCGACGTCAACTTCTGTGCCGAGCACAGCTTCCACCATCGAGATTGTTACCTCGGAAAGAATCAAATCACCTTCACGCGTTAGGCGCTTATGTGCGCGAACGCGCACCTCAACATAGAGATCGCCACGTTGACCGCCCTCTTGAGGGGCTGGGCCACCTTTGCCGTTGAGGCGAATAGACTGACCGTCGTAAATCCCCGCCGGAATTTTGAGCTTTATTTGTTCCCCATCAACACTAACATTTTTTGTGCAGCCAAAAATAGCTTCTTTAAAATCAATGGTTGTAGTCGTGCGATAATCACGACCGCGACGCACACCACGAAAACCGCCGCCGAACATGGCGCCGAGAATATCGTCGAGACCGCCAAAGCCGCCACCGCCGAAATCGAAGTTGAAACTTTGGCCATTGAAGTTGAATCCTTCGAACGGATTACCACCTGCACCGCCACCAGCACCGCCGACGCCGGAGTGCCCAAATTGGTCATAACGTTGGCGCTTGGTCTTATCGCTTAGAACAGAATATGCCTCATTCGCCTCTTTGAACTTCGCCTCTGCCTCTTTGTCGCCTGGATTTTTGTCAGGATGGTATTTAATAGCAAGCTTGCGAAAAGCTTTCTTAATTTCATCATCAGAGGCGTTCTTATTTACGCCGAGAACTTCATAATAGTCTCTTTTGCTCATGGACTAGATTATATATTTTAGCAGTCTATAGGTCAAGAGTGCTAAGAATTCATGAGGATGATACCGACGGATATGATTATCGCAGCAACGACGTAGTACAAGATTATTTTCTTCGTCATTCGCTTTGCCGTAATAAACTTCGGAAAAGCGCGACCAAGGAACAACACGATAAAGAACGACACGAAAAGATTAGACACACGAGCGATTGGCGCCAACAAAGAAACCACCGGCGCAACAATAAGTGCAAATTTATAAAGAATCTCGCCACCGAGCAAGGTAAAATTATCTGCAAGTTCGGCAAATAGGTAAAAGTGCCGGCGGCGGCTAGTAATGAAGGTACGCTTTAGCGCCTTGCGCCACGATTCAAAGAAGATGAAACACATAATTACGGTAATCAGCGAACCGAGCTGGAAGAAGAAAAAACCTTGCGCAAAAAGCGTATAGTCTGCGATGCGATTACCAATAAACAACGCGTAGACGATGTCTGAGAGAATCGAGAAGAAACAATACACGATTGTCGTCAATGCTACGTCGACATTCGGGCTATGTTTTTCGCGCTTGCCGCTCGTGCCGAAAATCACAATTAACGTGGCTGCCATTATCATAACGAAGCCTAAGCTTTGGTTAGAATTAATCGTCTCGCCAAGCAGAAGTACGCCGAGCCCTATAGAGATAAGCGGAGCGACTTGGCCGAAAATCGTGACATCTATATTGTCGCCTTTCTGAATGGCTTTGTAATAGAAAATGGCCCCGGTAACATTAATAGCACCAGCCATCATTAGCCCGAGTGCGTTGCCGAGTGGCATCATAAAAACAGCGCGGCCAAAAATAAAGATTAATGCGATTATGGAAACCAAAAAACTCAGCGCATGCATAATAGCCAAAGAGCCTGCACGCTTTTTTGGCAAAGCAACGTCAGTAAGGTAATTTTGGATGTAGCCGTTGAAGCAGTAAAAAACAGATGCAGCAACGGGAAGAACTAGCCACCACATATTATTATTATAACATAATAATAATGCTTATTTCTTGCTCCGTTTTGCCACTGCAGCGGCACTACTATCATTATCGAACGAATCGGCTATTTCGCGACCAAAAAGGACGTACATTAGGGTGTCTAGGGTGACGTATCCCTCGATTTTCTCGTCTCGATTAATCACGATGCAGTATGAGCTATTGGTGCGCAAAAATGTCGCTAGGAGCATTTCGAGGGTATAGTCAGTGCGCACAAAGAATACGTCGGTGCTCATATATTTTGTAATCGGAGTTTCCTCGGTAATTGCTAGCGGATCGGCGTCATCAGTATTGAGAATACCGCAAACTTGATTATCCTGGTTTAAAACTGGAAAGCGAGTAGCGCCAGATTTGTATAGCTTGTCAAAAGTTAAAGGTCCAAGAAAATCCGTTTCATGCAAGAATTCCATATCGCGTTTTGGCGACATAATGACAGATACCGCCATTCTATCAAAGGCCATGGCGCTGGCAAGAAGGTTACGAGCCTGGGCGTCAAGCAAAGTTTTTGGCGTGCGCTTGATGACGCCAATTAATTCATCTTCGGTTTTTGGAGTAAATGGGGGTTCTTTCTTCTTTGGTGGACGATATTTTTCAAGCTTAGGATCGATAGCGGCCGTAAACTTTGCCATGATTCTATAAAAGAGTGATTTCTTGCTCTGGCTTGGCATAATGTATTTGCTCCGTTCCTCGTGCTATAATTATAGCATCTTATTAAGTGAGGATTCAGGAGTTACTAATGAACAAGTTTACCGCAGTGGCAATTGCTGTATTAATTCTCTGCTTTGGCGGGTTGGTTTTATGGTCGGCGAATAGCAGAACGAAAAAAATGAACTTAGGAGATTACGACCCGGCTATCGTAATAGGAGCCGATGAGAATAATGGAAATATCGGCGATCATGTTCGCGGAAAGGCCGACTCGAATGTTGTAATCGTAGAGTATGCCGATTTGTCATGTCCTGGCTGCGCTTCATTGATGCCTTATATGACTAAATTACACGAGGAATACGGTGATAGAGTTGCTTTTGTATTCAGGCATTTTCCGTTACAGTCCCATCCAAATTCACGTTCCGCCGCAGCAGCAATTGAAAGCGCGGCTAAGCAAGATTACTACTGGGAAATGCTGGAAGCGCTGTATGAAAATCGCTCAGACTGGTTAGTTGCTACTGGCCAAGAGCGCACAGATATCTATGCGAAGATTTTTAAAGAGATTGCGCCCGATGGCAACGAAGAACAATTCCGACTCGACATGAACGACTCGGATATAGAAAAGAAAATCAGCTTCGATTACAATTTAGGCAAAGAACGTTCCAAAGTCAGTGCGACGCCATCGATTTTTATCAACGGAGAGCAGATAGATATCGCGGGCGATAGTACATCGAGCGAGGAGAGATCCTTCGAAGATGTCATTAAAGACGTAAAAAAGGTACTAGACGAACGCCTAAAGGGCGTCGAGAAAAAAGAATAAGCCGTACATGACAACAAAAAGCCTCCCAAAATGGGAGGTTTTTTGAATATTACTACATTTCGATGTATTCATTCCATCGAAGTGTATCCACTCGCAGCGTCCCCTTACGAGTACGCTTTTTCATGGTTTTCTCCTGCTTAGTAATGTACCGCTCTAAACGACCTTTGTCCCCTACCGATAATTACGGTTTTTGAAGCGGTAATAAGCATTATAGCAAAGATTTTTGGGCGCTTCAAGCATTAGCTTTTTATGCCACTAGCGCTTCTTGAGAGCCTCTCTAATGCGGTCCTCAACCGGCAAGTTGATATCTATACCGTCTAGCGCCTTTGTTGCGTCTGCTAACGTAAAGCCTAACGACATAAGAGCATCAAGCGCATCGTCATTTTTAGAAAGCGACTGCTGCTCTGGCTCCGTTTTTCGGCCATAATATGTCGGGAGCCCGACTTTATCTTTGAGATCAACGATGACACGCTCTGCAGATTTCTTGCCCACACCGCTAGCTTTCGAGATGTAGCCAGCGTCCGCGTTCGCAATCGCATTGCGCACTTCCTCTACTGGCGCAAGACTCAGGATGGCCATAGCGGCCTTCGGCCCAATCCCCTGCACCGTAATTAAAAGCTCAAAAAGCTTTTTGGCGGCAAGGCTAGAAAAGCCAAATAATTCTTCGGACTGCTCACGAATGTGATGGTATGTATATAGTTTTATATCGTCGTTGAGATTTATGTCGTCAAAATCAATGGCCGTAAGCGAAACCTCATACCCAACGCCGTTGACGTCAATAATAGCGGAATTAGCGAATTTTTCGGCAACTTGGCCGCGAACATGTGCAATCATAGGAGAATTATACTAGATTTCGCATCTTATTATCTATAGGAAGCTCGAGTCATCAGGGCGTGCGTAATTGCCGCAGCGAGCGCATCGGCAGCATCATCGGGTTTAACGATTTGCCGCATGTTGAGAAACGTCCGAACAGCCTCTTGCATCTCTTGCTTCTTAGCGCGTCCATAGCCAGTCAAGGTTTGCTTAATCTGAAGTGGCGTGTATTCGAAAATCGGCAGATTGTGTTGCTTCGCAACAAGCAAGCAGACCCCCCTAGCTTCTGCAACCGTGATACCCGTAGTGATATTTTGACTAAAAAACAATTTTTCGATAGCAAATTCGTCCGGATGAGTCTCTTCGATAATTTCATTCAGAGAATCAAATATGTCTAGTAATCGATCGGCGAGCGGAGTATGGGCTGGCGTCGTGACGACACCTGCGGTCACCATGAGCGGTTGCTTATGAGTCGCAAAATCGACCACACCAAAACCGCAAATACCAGTACCTGGATCAATACCAAGAATACGCTTTGCTGACATGGCATTATTATACCCTACGAAACTTTGACAGAACACGCCGAGCAACACGGCAAAGCTCGCGTCGATATTGATATATGACATATATGATGCTTGCGGCCAATATGATTACAATTGTCGCTAATGCCGTAAATACTTTTGGGTTTTGATACGTTTCGCTATTATCTACGGGCGTAGGGGCGTAATCGACAGATTCGCCATCATTCTCGCGAATCTTGCGACATCGATTTGTCTCGGGATTACGCTCATAGCCATCTTTACAGGGGGCGAGATTGTTAGCGCTAGCAGTAGTTTTCTTGCGACAACGGTTCGTTTCTGGATTACGCTCATAGCCATCTTTACATGGAGCAAGCGCCACCGCGGCCGTCTCTATTGTTTTGCAACGACGAGTGAGCGGATTAAGGTATTTTCCAGCAGGACATGTAATAGGCGTATTTTCTTGCTCTTTAATACAATTCCCGGTGGCCTTATTTATAATTTTTCCCGACGGGCAACTTTGAAATTCTTGGTATTTGTTTGGGGCGCCTGGGGTTGGCGAATATGTCTGGAGCCAGCCGGAATCGTCAGTGTCTATACCGAATAAGGCATAGGATACACCTTTTCTTTGACCGTGCGGATAGTTCACGGAGGCAACAATCGCATCCTGAACATCCTTTATTACGATCGTGTTTGTGGCGGTCGGATTTTTTGTGAGCGCAAGCTCGGCATCTTGAAAGAGATAGTAGCCTCCCGGCGAAACAACCCCATCTAGGGCGAATGACGATGTTTTATATTCTAGCGAGCATCCAGTAAGTGACAGGTTGTTTTGCGAGGGATTATATAGCTCTATAAATTGCTCTTGCGGCGAATTAATGTAGTAACTGTAGATTTCACTAATAACTATACCATCGCAAGAATCTTGCGGAAGGCTCTGCTCGGGTTCGACATTAATATCGGGCTCCGGCGATGACAGTTCTGGCGGCGCGGATTCTGGCGCCTTCTCCGCGATGCTGTCAAAATTTGGTTCTGGATAATATTTCTGCGTAACATAAGTGGAATTATCGGGGCAATCTTCTTCGCAGCGCACAATAGAAGTGTTGTCTTCTGCCTTAGTAGAGAACTTTGCGTAGTTTTGCTCGCATTCTATCTTCCCCCAGCAGACTTCGTCTATTAAATTCTCCCCATGATATAGCTCAAGCTTCCCTGCGGTGGAGGCTAAGCCGGCAGTGCCGAAATTATAGACGTAGGGGCTACTCGGGATGGAGCTATACTGGGGGTTGACAGATGCTCCGAGAATGAGGCGGTTAGATGAGAGTACTAGATTTTCGGCAAATGTTATTTCGCCCGCATGATTCCCTGAACTATTCGTATAAACGAGTCGGAATGACTCAAGTTCTAATTCCGAGTCATACATACGTTCTAGTTCTATAAAATCATAGTGCTGATTCGAATCATCATCCTTAAAGCCCGCGTTCATTGCATATATGCGCAAAAGCGGTTGACCAGAATCGTCTTCCGCAAAAGATGGGCGTGTTCAAATAAAACAGCTCGCGATAGTGATAATTGGCAAAATATACAACAGTTTCTTCATGCATTTAGAATAACCCCCCTCTAGACCTCGCCCCCAAGCATAAGTGCAATATTTTGTTAAGCATGCTAAACTGTAACCATGAGCGATTTATTAAATATCGCTACAATAGTCCTGGCGGGCATTATTCAGGCTTCCCTTCAGTTGAGTTTGGGTGGTCTTGTTTTGCTGTACTATTCCAGCATGGGACACCATAAGAGACGCAAAACTAGGTATTTGGCAAAAAGCTACATCTGGGGGGCAAGCGCAATCAGTTTCGTAATTGTCTGTGCGGGGGCATTTGTCTTGCAGAATACATTAGGCGGGCCAATACCGCACGGTTGGATGATGGTAGCAGTGGGTGCTCTAATAGCCTGCGCACTAGTGATGTTGCTAGGTTATTTTCGTGACGGAAATGGGACGGAGTTATGGTTACCGAAAAGTGTCTCCCGATACATAACCCGTCGAGCAAAGACTGCGAACGACAACGTCGAAGCGTTCTCACTCGGAATGCTGAGCGCTTTCGCAGAGCTGCCAATTACTATAGTCACTTATTTTATAGTGGCCAACTGCCTAGTCGGCGTTAGGATGCCACTTGCTGCCGCCCTGCTCTATATAGTCATTGTCGCCACACCAATGATTGCATTAAAAGTCGGCATTAAGACTGGAAGGAATGCGATTGCCGTACAACAATGGCGAATTAGGAACAAAGGATTCGTTAAACTATTTGCGAGTAGCGGATTCGCAATAATGGCATTATTTATAGTCGCTTTTTGGGTATTGTAATGGGAAGAAAAAGAATTACCTACGAATATACGCATGATGGCATAAAAGAGAGCATCCTGCGCCATGCAAAATCTTTACGCCTACCGGAAGGCTGGGGAGAACAGGTGGCCGAAAGAGTTGCGAAGGCAGCAGATAAATGGATAGACGACAAGGATGTGGTCACTGAAGACGATCTGCGAAACTTTATCAGCAAAGAACTTGACGATGTTAGCCCAGATATCGCTTTTGCTTATCGAAACCATGATAAAATAATATAAAGATGAGCAAGCGTTTCGATTATGACCTGGCCGTCATTGGAAGTGGCGACGCAGGCGGTAAAGCGGCCTTAATTGCAGCCGAATCAGGACTGCGCGTAGTCTTGATTGAAGCAAACAAATGGGGCGGATCTAGCCTCAACTCAACAAATGTGCCTTTTGGCGCACTCTTTCATGCCTCTCAAATCTACAAGAAGGCCGTTGAGGGCGCAAAGTTCGGAATTTCCAGTAACGGATTGCGCTATAATTATCCAACGTTAAACAACTGGAAAAATGTCGCAATGCGACGCGCAAAATCAAACAGCAAGGCGGAGTTCGAAGATAGCAACATTACTTGCATCAAGGGGCGCGCACGTTTTATTTCTAAGAAAGAGCTTGCGGTCAACGATGAGATAATTCGTGCGAAAAAATACTTAATCGCAACAGGAGCTTCAATCCTAGATACGGGTATAAAGATTCCTGAGAATGTGGACTACTGGCTGCCGGAGGATGCCCTTAATATTCTACGACCTCCTAAAAGTATCTTCATTATCGGAGCGGGTTCGACGGGTTGCGAACTGGCTCAATATTTTGCTACTTTGGGCACAGAAGTCGTGATTGCGGACATTGCAGGGAGGCTATTGCCGCGCGAGGATGAAGAAGTTGGCCAAGTCATGGATGACGTATTTAATCGAGACAAGATTAAGGTCCTTACGCAATCTCGCGTAATCGCACTTGAGAAGGACGGACAGACAAAGAAGGTAATATTTCTGCGTGGCGGACAAGAAAAATCCGTACGCGTAAATGAAGTCTTGATGTGCACGGGCAGTGCGCCGAATGTCGACATTGGCCTAGAGAATGCTGGGATAAAATATGACAGAAGTGGCATTAGCGTCGATATTACTATGCGCACATCGCAAAAGCATATTTATGCAGCAGGCGACGTTGTTGGCGGCAACAGTTCTACTGAAAAGGCAGAGATGGAAGCGCGCGTAGCGGCGATGCATATTATCGGAAAATCAAAGGCGATTTCCGATTATCGTGGACTTATTCGTATTACGGACACCTATCCGGAAGTGGCCCAAATTGGCGAAACCGAAGATGATTGCATTCGTGCAGACAAGAAGATAAAAAAGATTGTTGTGCCACTCGATGCCGTCACGAAAGCTAACATATCCGACACGCACAGCGGCTTCATAAAGTTAATTACAGCGAAAAAATCCGATAAATTACTAGGCGCAACAATTATGGCGCCGAATGCCGGAGTGCTTGCTCAGGAGCTAGCTTTTGCGCTCTGCTACGATCTGACGGTTGATAATATTGCAACGGTGCCGCATATTGCGAACGATTGGAATGCACTAATCTGTGAGGCCTGCGAGCGAATTTAGTCTTTCGAGATGGAGAGAGCATATAGTTCTATTAAAACAATTGCGGAGAAGATATATGAATACAGAGATATCGACGAGATGCTCGCGATAGTAAAGAAGATCTTCGAACAAAACCAAAACTAAACAACAAAAAACGGCCGATGGCCTTTTTGCTTTCTTGGTGGCGGGGGTTGGATTTGAACCAACGACCTTCTGGTTATGGGCCAGACGAGCTACCAGGCTGCTCTACCCCGCGATGATGTACATAATAATACGCTTATCCAAACAAAAAGTCAAGCCACTGAGAAAAGTTGCTACGAAACTCGGATTGTTCGGTGCTCTTTTCGAGATATTTAGTCTTGGCTTTCTCGGAGTTGTCAGGCAAAATAACCATGGTTTCGTCTTTTAGTTTCTTGCCAAGTTTAGTGCGTGCCATCAACTCTTTATATTCGTCGGTGTTGTAGTATTGTTGCTCAAATTGGTTTTTGTCGACTTCGAGCTTTATCTTTGCAGCTTCGAGTTCTTTGCTCTTCAGTTTCTCCGCGAGATTCCAGTTGCGCGCAGTTGAATTAATAGCGCCCCACGCCCAGTAGAAGCATATTGCAACGGCAAGAATCGTAACAATATTGCGAGCAGTAAAAACATCGCGCTTGGCATAATAGCGAACTTTGCGGAAAAAAGTCTGAATCTTGAGCCACATGTTGTAATTATAACACTTATGCTTAGCGCAAATGTGTTATGATGCCCTGTATTACTTCGTTAATCGCCGTATTGCTATCGTCTGGCAGGAGAAGGCCAACGCAGGCAACGAGAAGAATCCATATTATGATACCTAGGACGAGATCCCTGATTCGCTGTTTTGCCTTCACGATTTGGTTCTCGTTTTCGCGAGCAGTCAAATACATGTAGCCGCTCCAGATAAGGCTGATCGTAGCCATAGTGCCGAAGCCCATCGTGAAGAGCCCTGCGATAAATGCTAACAGTTCCAAAATGGTTTGTTCGCCATTAGCCTCGACGCTTTCGCAGAAAATTGCGAGAACAACGGCACATTGACGACCTTGATACGGAGTCAACTTAACTTTTGAGTCGTCAGTTCCAGTGCTAGTACCACCCGAGCTCGAGCCGGAGCTGCCACCGCTATATCCACTACTGCCACTACCAGATCTAGAGCCCGAGCCTCCTCCGCCACCGGAGCCGCCAGGGTTGCTAGAGCCGCCAGAGTTACCAGAAGAGCTGCCGGAGCCACTATTATTGTTCTTATCGTCCGCTAATTTAATCGAAGATTTATTTACCATATAGAAAGCGGCACTATTCACGGCGCCAGTTTGATAAAAGAAGATATAGGCGTTTCCAGCGCCATCGAGTGAGACATCCTTCGCTTCGCCGTTGACGACGCTTTTTGGAATATATAATGTGCGGACTAGAGCCTTGGTGCCCTGCTTATGAATAAAGACCGCGTTGCTATTGCGTTGGCTATACCACTTCTGTCCAAAGCTAGCATCACCAGAATCCCATCCAGCATGATAGATATAATTATCTACCTGCGCGCGTCCACGGCTAGTCAACTCCTCCGCACCATAGTTTTCGGCACGTTTTGTTTTGCAGTTTTTTATGTCGATAGACTTAAAAGAAGTTGCATGAAAGCAGCTATCTTTACCATCGCTAGACTCAATTCGAACATGCTTTGATCCCCATTTATAATACAAGTTCCCCATCGTTTTCCAATTGCCCGAAATTACATTGACGATTTTCGAATCAGAGCGATTGGCAAAATATACGAAATTGGTAGATTTTTCATCTTTGTATACCGCAAAGACATAGTAATTCTCAGTTACTACACCTCCGCCAACGGTATATCCCGAGTTAGCTTCTGGCAAATACTTTGTGCCCGTACCGTGTTTTTTGGCATGCTTAAACTCGGCTACAAGTTTGACCTTGCTGGCTCCCAACGAGGCAATTTTCCACGTAGATTTATTTTTGGTTGGCCAATCATAATAATATGCTTTTGCAGCAAAGGCGGAGTTAGCTATCAATAATAAGGCGAGAGCGGTACTTGCTAGGAACTTTAAAAATCTTTTACTCATTGTCGTACTCCCGACAATTGTACGGCTCGTGGCCAACTAGTAAGACTCGACCATCATAATTCGCGTCGGTGCTTTTCCCCTCCTCGCTAGTAAGCGTAATTGTTGACTCTTCGATAGTATAAGTGCCAGTTTCGAGATTGAAAGGCTGACCGATGATAGCCATTTCGTAGCGGTTGTTTAGGAATAAATCGTAACGGTACTCGCCATTCTCGCAAGCTATACGAATCCCTTTCTCGGCAACTATCGGTAGTTCTACAACCTCATCGCCCCCTTCCGGAACAGAAGAGATGATACCTCTAGCAGTGCCAACCTTGGTAAAAATCATGTTCATGAAGAAGACGGCGCCAAAAGTCCATGCCGCCATGACAACAATAATAACTGGCGAGACCACATACATCACGCGCTTGGCGGCCGCCTTATCGCCCTCCATGGCAGACGAGGTATCCTCTCGATTGAAATTCCGACCCATTTAATTACTATAATAACAAATCTGCTCATGTTTATCTAATATCGTCAGCGCGAAAGGGTGTTCGCAGGAGTTTTTTATCTCAAGATATGATATACTTTTTCTTACGGGGGCATAGCTCAGTGGTTAGAGCAGTCGGCTCATAACCGATTGGTCGCTGGTTCGAACCCAGCTGCCCCCACCAGAAGGTATATGAAGCGGCATTTTGGCCGATTTTTTAGTGGTAATTTCTGTTAAGTACTTTCGAAGTCCTGGTATGCTGTTTTGCAACGATTTTACACGAAAATGTGTCCGAAAGCATATTTTTGCCCCTATAAAATCGTCTATTAATACCCTAAACAATCAGGTTTTTTTCATTAAACTCTTAATTGCATCTTGAACACCGCCGATACTAAGATCGTACATCGGAATCACTTCGGATATTCTCCCTATAGAATTGTCTGTATTATATTCGTCATGATAATCATCGTAATACCAAGAAGACTTAAACATCGGGTTAATCCAAACCACGTTATCGGAATTTTTCTTTATGTATGATAAACATTCTAAACCACCCATCTTATATCGCTTTATTTTTTCTGTATTATTAGATGGAGGATAGTTATCACGTTCTACTTCGCTATAAGCCATATCAGCATCGCCATATATAATAACTTTCTTTCGTTTTTTTACGATATCCTGAACACTTTTTAACCCATTTGGTTTTGCAAAATTTCCATCCTTTGGGTCCCAACAATAACCATATAATTGATTATGGAACAAGTAAATCTCTAACTTCAATAAGCCACGTGACATGCCTTTAGATAACTCTTCCATTAGTGGTCGCCATTCATCAACTGGGCCACCAACGTCTATAAATAATACTGTTTCAGGTCTAACCTCACGTTCATTTTCATATTCAAATCTGAATTCTTTTTTAGCAAAATGTTCAACGGTACGATCTACATCTAGGCGACTACTAGCCATTTGAGATGTATCGGTTATGATTCTTCGTAAATTTTTGACTATTTCATATACGTCAGTTCTGTCCGGTCGGACATTATAGCGTTCTCTCCTATCTTTTTTACGCACTGCTTCTGATAATTCACGTCTTTCAATGCGGCTTTTATGTATAGTTTTCTGCAAACTATCTCGAGCTACAATTTCAGTTGCCACATCATATTTGCCCTTACCACCCATATTTCCAATAGCACCAAATTCTGTACGTTCTTTCTGTACGCCGTCACGCGAGTGTCCGATGCCGTCCTCAGTATGAAACTCCCCCGTCGCCTCTTTCGCATGCCCAGTTTTACTGACTATATCTTCGCCTGTACCATTATCACCCTTTTCATTTCCTTCGCCAGCGCCCTTGCCAGTACCAGTCCCCCCCTTAGCTCCAGCACCATCAGAGCTGCCTTGCTTGCTGCCCTCTCCGGGCCTAGTATTGTTACCTTTGTCGCCACCGCCATCCTTGCTTTCGTCCCGTTTAGACAATATGTCGTTATGCTGGTCAAATTGTCCGCCATGAACCATTTCATTATCATCATGATTGGCGTCATCTAAAGTATTTGGAGCTATTTCTTGAATGCCTAGTTGTTTTTTTATTTCATGCTCGATATTATTCGTATCCGTATCTTCGTGGTTAACAAGCTCGAGCGTTTTTTTGCCAATTTCTTTTGCAGTCTGTTTTTCGATATTTTCTTTTTCGTCTCTTGCGGCTTTTAAATCTTTAAAATATTCGTCAAACGAGTCCGAAAAAGTAGCCAGGTCAGCTTTATCTTTTACTAAAGTCGCCATGCCAATAGATTTTAGAGTATCAAACAAATCGTCACTTAACGCTTCAGCATCTTTTCCTATCTCTTCTATTACGCCTAAATAATTAAGCCATTCCGGCGTAGATATGCGTATCCCGTTTCCACGAGCAAAATCCAAGAAACCACTTAACGATTTTTCTGTGCTACTATCTTCTATTCGTGCTTTTTCGCCATTCATTCAGATTAGTTTTCCCCATAATCGCCATCATAGTCATCATCGTATTCATCGTATGCACCGTCATCCGTATTAGATTCATTTTCTTCTAGCCATGCGCTACCATCTTCACTCGAAATCCACTCATCCAACTTAGCCGAATCGTTACGAAGATAAGAAATCGCACTGACAATCGCATCAAAATCTAAGCTAGTTGAAGACATGATGCGTTTTGAAAAATCATCTTCTTTATATAAATAATCTTTTCTAATCAAATAGTCACCTATTTCTGTTGGTGTCATTAATTCCCATATCTTACCAGCATTATACCTTGCCTGCTCTTGCTCTTCTAAATGCTTACTGTCGTCGTTATATTTTGCCAACGTTTCTTTATGAGGAATTTTATCTAGCTCACCTTCCTCTAAGCCATTTGGATATTCTGATTGCAGTATCTGGATCCAGGAAAGCAATTCCGGTGTTGATGGTTTTTTCTGTAGATTCTCGTCATCATGTAAAGAGTAAAAAGTATCTAGAGCATATGATAAAAGTGTCTCTTGCAAATTTGGGTAATTTAGTTTTACGATTTCTGACATTTCATCTCGTGTCGGATAGTCAATATAGTGGTATAGACTACGTCTGCGGAATGATGACGGAATTTTGTCGGATTCTTCAGTATTGGTCGTGATGACGATTCTCATGTTTTCTTTGCGACCTTTTATCGTATCGCCAGTTTCTGTTATGGTGAAATTTAAATTCTCAATTTCGTCGAGCATACCAGTCATTAGCTCTTCGCGGCCTTTTTCTATTTCATCTATAAGAAGCCAAACTTTTTCCCCTTTGGCAGATTGTACTATGGCTTCTCCGAGTGGACCAAGTTGAATATAATTATCGTAGCTCAAATCTTTTGAAGACTCGCCAAGTTCCTTAATAGCATCTAGTTTAGCAGAAAAATGCTTGTATTCCTCGTTCGACAATGGGTCAACTTCTCCAGATAGAATTCGCTTTTTCCATTCAGCAGCTTCATTTCGTATAGTTTCTGGAACCTGAGATGTTTGCGCGTCGCTTAACCTCTGAATATTATCAACGGTATATAATAAATCCTGAGAGCGCATAGTATCTTTTACTCTTACGTGAATTAGCACTGAATTCTTGCCTTCTTGAAGCTCTTGCCCCACCTCAGAATATGCCCATTGGGTCTTACCAGTCCCGGGTTCGCCTTCAAGTATTATAGAATTCATTTGTCCTTTTTCGGCCAGTATTTCAAGAGCGGACTTAGCATTGGCTAAACCACTAGAAACAAGATATGGTTTTTCCATACGCTCATTTAAATCCGTCAAGCCGAACCTTATTTCCGACAACCTTTCTTGTTTTTGTAGAATATGGTTTTCTTTGGAAGACGAAGTATTATTTTCTAAATCATCAAGACGCGATTGGAGGGTTTCTGCTTTTTTAAGAGCGGCCAATAATAAATTCCTTAACTCTTCGGGGTCAGAAATCGCTTCAACATCCTCTAGTCTAATATCTTTTATGTCAGTTTCTGGCGATATCCGCTCTTCTTGTGAACTATTATACGATGGAAAAGATTCATGGTTGCCAAAACTCATTTTGCAGCCTCCAATTCGTCAATTTCAAGCTCAAGTTTTTTTAATTCTTTTATTGATCTTAAAAGTATTTTTTTCTTATACTCAAGAATCGAATTATTATCACTGGCGTTATCGTTAATTATCTGATGTTCGCTCATAATAAAACCTCCAATTTTATCATATCATGAAAAAACTTCGATTTCTCTCACGTATCTTTCCTATATGCTGTAACGCCTGGGCAATTCGCCCCCACCAAGTCAATGAAAAAATACCTTCAGGGTATTTTTTTGTTGGCTTGTTTATTTGAGGTTTACCAGGCAAGAGTCGTAGGTTCGCGTGAGCAATAGCTCCGCCAGTAAGCAAATGGTGAATAGATCAAAAGTAACAGCCAAAAATAGAATGAAAAACTAATTTCTTAGTCGCCACCAGTTCTTCCTAATATTCTTCCTAAAAAGGTAAAAAATTTGGACCATTTTTCGTCTGACGGCAATTGTATTTGCTTCTCAATGTCGCTAAATTCAGTGCACAAGATATTCTTAAAATCTGCTTGCCATGCGAGAAATTCGGCTCTTAAATTATCGTACTCTTCTTTTTCCCCATCTGGATAACTATCGAACGAATAACTTCTTCTTAAACTATACCATTTCGAATAATAGCGATACGCTATATCGGAGTTTAACACCTGCTGCTTCCGTTCGGGGCTCAATGTAGGTATTTGCGCATTATCTTTTTTAGAAATCTCTATGTGATATACTGGATAACCATTATATTTTCCCTCCTCCTTTCCATATTCTATCGACAAAAATGGGGGGATAAGAATTTCTGCTTCATCAGTTGTCTCCTTTGTTATCTCAGGAAAACTAATACAAGGCAAACCTGCATCTAACCTTCCTTCTAAAAGCACCGCATCGGTGCCGCCAGGGCCTTTATCGCCGACGAACATAAAATCATAATCGTCGTCTTCGCTGCTCGTAAATGATAAGAAGCTTTCCGTTTCGCGACTCTTCATTCTTTCGTTCGTAAAAAGTCCCGAATCGACACGCTTGATTAGAATAGGCCGCTTATTCTTTTTTCCGAATTTGCACATAGCAGAATACATTTTGCAATAACTATCCAGTAGTTCTTTTGGGTTTTGTAATAGTTCCTGTCTTTCCATCATTCCACCATAATCTGGAATATGTAGTTTGAATAAGTCGATGTCTCTAAGAACACTTGAGGGTATGAAATATCCAGAACCCTTATATGCCGAAACTTCCTCCCACTCTTCAGGAGTGATATTGTACTCTTTAAGTTTTGCGTCTATGTATTTTTGCTGTTTTTCGGCTTTTTTATCATTTGCTCGTCTCTGTTCTTCAGTCAAATCATCGCCTACAGGTATTTGACTTGGCATTGGTGGCAATTTAACTTCTTCGTCGTTTTGAACTGGCCCTTCTAGATGCTTTTCGAAAGATGGCATTTCTTCAAGTGGATGTCGATTCGAATTATCGACCGCCTGTTTCCCCAAATTTTCGACCATATTAATGCCCATACATTCGTATAGTAACATAGAGTGGCGCCGATTGTGTATTAAAGATGTGCCCGAAAACGCATTATCACTCCTATAGAACCACTCGTTAATGCCCTAAACAACCTGGTTAATTAACCTCCACCAGACCAACGGGCACTTTTCTGGAGAAAAAGTTCCCGACGTCAAAAAAATTGATTACGAAAAAGAAGTTGCGCACGTGTCGCAACTTCTTTTTTGCATTATTTATTGTTTAGATATTTCAATTAATAATTCATCATTTTAACGCAGAGCTAACTAGCAACTCAGCGTGCCTCTTATGATTTCCAACACTCGTTTTTCTCGATCTGCAATCTGCTTTTTGAAAGCATTGTCGCTATCGAAGGCGGCGTTGACGGCTACGGCTTCGTCGATTGGAGCGTATTTTAGGACAAAGTCCGATTCTTTTTCATCGTCCTCCAACTCTTGTTCGCTAACCTCGTCTTCTACTGCGCAAATATAATAGTAGTTCTGTTGGATATGAATTACATCCTGGCCACATTCGTCTCCGCGTTGAATTTTTAGAACCTCGCCGAATTCTTGGACAGATTTCGGGATGAGCGTCAGGCCAGTTTCTTCTTTGATTTCGCGAGCAAGAGTCTCGAGACGAGATTCGCCGCCCTCGACTCCACCACCTGGGAATTTATAATAATGGTCTTTGCGACTATAAATCATTGCAATATTGCCATTATCATCAAAAATTATTCCGCGAACCGATGGGCGATAATACTTTTTACTGTTTGGGTCGTAATCTTTTAAATCAATTGAGAAAAGGCGCTTCATTGCCTATATTGTATATTATCCATCAACGTTGTCATCATCTTGTCTAGTGTCGCCGTGACTTGATCATCCTGCAAGTCAATAATTCCTGGTTTTAGTTTTTCGGTTGGCATAGCAAAGGGCCCAACGGATAAAGTGAGCTGATAAAAATCGCGCATTTTTGGTTCAAAGAAATATGCGATAAGCTGTCTGATAATCTTTCTTTCGCCGCCAACTTGGGCAATCATGTCGCAGAAGTATAGTTTAAACTGAAATGATTCACTCTTGTAGTCTTTGTGATAAATAAAGCTTCCACCAACATTCTCGCAGCCATTATTCAGCATGAATTGCTTAGTATTATTAATAGCTAAATCTACGTGCTGCTCGAATTGATCGGATTCAATATGCCCGTCAGATGTCAGCTGCTCAGTAAAGCCATACCCTTCGGCCAACAAAATTGTTAGTGGGTTTCCATCATCTTTTCTTTCGAATCCCTTCAATACGGGTACAGATAGCTGTTCTGCGTGTTTTTTATAATTCATTATGCGCGCAGCGTCGGCTTCCGTTTGATGCAAATCTTTATCCATAATAGTATTATTATATCAATGCGTTATAGTCATAGTGATAAGGATAAACTACTTAAATGACAAAAACAAAGCAGAAACAAAAAGCCAAACCAGATAAAGGATATTATTATTCAAGTTGGCCCAATGACCTATTTCACAATATACTTTGTTGCGCATCATTTTTTGGGCGCCTTCGGCACGAGGTGGATTTTATATGTGGGAGTTGCGGCCGTTGCGTTATACGTTTTTAAAACGAGAACAAAAAAGATGCAAAGTTTGCGGAAGGATTTTGTTCCCATAAGCTGTTTTTGATCTATGTGATTGACTGTATGATTGGTACGTATTACGAAGAGATTTTAACTTTCTGTCGCTCCGGACAGCGGTTGTCTAGACAAGGTATTATTTATGGGCCATTCAACCCCGTATATGGTGCGGGCTTCCTTGAAACAACCGACTACCTATCGTCGTCAGAGAGATAATCGCGAACATTCGTGACGATCAGAGTCGTGCACCCACCTTTAGCTAGCTTTAGTAGCTCTGCTTTATGGTTGCCAAAATCATGACTTGAAAAAAGTCTCATGATTATGATTCCAACGCTCTCCTTAGCTCATTGAATAGATTGGAGAAAAATGTTAGAATATCAGAGGCTTGGAGCTATTTTTATAGTTCTTCAACAGTTTTTTATGAGAGGGGGCAAAAATGAAACCGTCTTCAGTTATCGATGCCGTTGCGACGGGCAAAAACATTCGAATGATGTTGGACAAGAACGACCTAACCGTGTTGTACTTGCAGGACTACATCTTCAATTTTGGATCTTCGCAGGCAATCTACAAGTGGCTCCGTGGTGCTTCATTGCCGACGATTGGGCATCTGGCAATCTTAGCGGCCGTCCTGGGGGTCTCCATGGATGAAATTGTAGTCGCTAACACTTCAGCCTATCCAGCAAAAGCGAGAGGGCAGAAACAAGAGTATGGAGATGACTCAACAGAGGCAGTGCGCAAGCTTCTGGCACCCAGATGCGGACAACTGATCATCCCGGATGTTAACGCTAAGGCGACCGGTGAAAGGATAAAGCAGTTGATGTCTGACGCCGAAAAAACCGTGCGGGATATGCAGGGAATTTTCGATTTTAAGACGCCGCAGGCAATCTACAAGTGGCTCTACGGCACCTCATTGCCGACGATTGGACATCTGGCAATCTTAGCGGCCGTCCTGGGAGTCTCCATGGATGAAATTGTTGTTATAGATGTTACTATCTTGTCTATGCCGGAAGGTAGGATAATATCTGCGAAAAAAGATGTTGGAATAACTATGGCGACGGCGATTCGGCTTCTCCGTGCCGGAAAAACGGACACAAAAGCTTGCGGATAACCGCGAGCTTTTTATATTCTTGGCCTTTTTATACCTAGCAAAATACTATTTCTTGCAAGCGCGGACACGCTCCAGATCGTATTTGTGCGCTTCAGTGGAAAGCTTGTCCATTAAGTCTTCGTCGTCAATCC
>CAMJLE010000003.1 GCA_946406665.1 uncultured Candidatus Saccharibacteria bacterium
TAAAATTATTGAAGATAGGATACGAAAACGGGGTTGTAGTAAGTATTGAACATTAAAAATGTCTTTAGAAAAGGGGGTGGTTGTTTTGGGAACCTTTCAAGTTGAACAATGGTAAAGTTGTTGTGGCGGAAAGTATTAAGCCGGAGCTTATGAAGATGCTGCAAGAAGCGACGCTAAAAAAGGGAGGAGAACTTACATTTAATGAGGTGAAGGCGGATTTAAATATGCCTGATCCAAATTGTTATGCTCCATATTTTGGGACGTTTCAGGCAGCGGCGAAAAAAGCATGGTCGAAAGCGCAAAGGATTTTGGCGACGCAAAGAGAAACTGAAACTGGAAAGATAGCCGGAACAGAAAGGAAAGAAGAGATGGCTAAAAGAGGAACAGGAGCAAAAAAAGCGGGACGACCCACGAAGTACTCCGATGATCAAATTAGAGCAATGATGAAGGAGTACTTTAAATCTCATGGAGAATTGCCGGGTTTCGCGACGTTTAAGAAAGAACATCCTGACGTAACGATACGGCTGGACAGATTCCGAGAAATCGTTCATCAAACTGATCCTGATGTATTGGGATGGGTGTATGAAGAAACTTCTGGCGATGGGGGACTTGAAGCATCCGAGGAGTCTGAAGGTAGCGGGGCTATTCTCGCATCTGAGGGACTTACGGCAGGCGATGAGGCCGCTGATTCCGAAGCGGCTAGTGATGATGGGGTTGTCTCTGAACCCGAAGAGCCCATCGAAGTGCCTGGAGAGGTCTTTAAGGAACCTGAGACGGCCGATCTCGCTTCGGGCGCAGAAGAGGTTGTCGGTCTCGGAGAGGATGCAGTGGCCGAGGCGCCTCAGGGGGAAGTTGCAGTGATCGATTCGGGCACAGATCCTGAAGGTGGGGAGTCTGATGGTAGCGGGGCTATTCTCGCACCTGAAGAGCCTACGGACGAAGATACCGTCGGTCTCGAGACGGCTGATTCTGCGTCCGGTGAAGATTCTGACAATAAAGGGACTTTCGATGACGATGGTGAGCCTAAGGAAGCCGATTCTGCCGAAGAACCCAAGGGAGCCAACGATGAGGCTATTTCGGAGGCATGTGCCGAAGCGGCCGAGAAGCTTGTCGAAGCACCTAAGATGGCAGATTCCGCTATGAGCGCAGAAGAGGTTGTTGGTCCCAGAGAGGATGCAGTAGTCGAGGCGCCTCAGGGGGAAGTTGCAGCGATCGATTCGGGCGCAGAGCCTGAATGTGAGGAGTCTGATGGTAGCGGGGCTATTCTCGCATCTGAAGAGCCTACGGAAAAAACTATTGTTGATCCCGAGACGGCCGATTCTGCGTCTGGTGAAGATTCTGACAGTAAAGGGACTTCCAATGACGATGGTGAGCCTAAGGATGTTGATCCCGCCGAGAAGCCCAAGGGGGCTGACGGTAAGACCATTCCTGCGCTTGAAGGCTTTTACGGATATGGCGGAGTAGCTTCCTGTTGTCTTTTCGGCGATAATTACAGCATTAGTCCAAATATAATGTCATGCGGCGGAAAGCGTAGCATGGAGCTGAAATTATGCACAATACCGGCGATGGATGGTGGCAGTATTGATCTGTCGGTCGCAATATCTGGTGACAGGGATCCGTCTAGCACGACACCGTGCGATAATGGATCGGACTTACGCGTAGTGATGAAAGATGCAATGACTACATTTCATATAAAAGGAATGGGGTTAAGCGAGTACTCGCTTAACCGAAGCGTGAGGAACAGGAGGGCGTCTCTTACGGTTGCTACCATAAAACGAAGCCTGAAAATTGTTTTTGAGAATTGTTCGGTAATTACGGTAAGGGACGATGTCGTCGATAATATGAGCGGCGAGTTTACATTAGCCATAGAGGCGAAAGTTGGCGCTATTTACATGTGTGCAGGATGTGAATTCGAAGCCATAAGTGACTCCACGGAAAAATCTTCGAAAGCCTAAAGACATTAAAACGGACTAAGTCCCGCTTGAGTGCATATGATGCATAGAGTGGGACTTTTTATTTATAATGTAATTATGGATCGCAAGCTGGTGTTTATTGTGGGGAGCTTTTGCGGGGGTGCTTGCGGCGGCGGTGGCAATTAGTATTGGCGCAATGATAGGCAAGACCGAACTGGGCGACGGAAAAATGGGGAATGATGAGGCGGTAGCAATATTGGAAGAGTACAAGGATTCGCTATCGGCTAATGAAGTCGATGACGCGGATGATATGGGCGGCGTAACTATGGATGAGATTGACGAAATAATCGCGGCCGCTAATCAGTCTTCGGCGGAGTAATCTTGCTCTCATCTATCTTGGTGGCTTTACGAATGTATTTTTTGGCAAAGAGGAACATTTGGCGCATGGCGTCGGCGATTTCTGGTGATTCGATAAGGGTAGACATGCCGTCTTTGCTGTAATTGATAAAAGCAACATTGTCGCCGAAGATATCGATTTCAATAGGGGAACTATATTCGTTAGGGGGGAGAAAAGTGCGGGTAAGTAGCCATTGCGCGGCCTCTTCGTCGCTGTAATCGGTGTATTCTGACGGAGTGATATTCTCGGCGACAATTCCCGCATCGATGCGGGCCTGCTTGAATTCTTCGAGAGCTTGCTCGTCATTGATTTCATCATATTGGCTACGGACGAAGTAGTATGGCTGTTTAGCTGCAATTACTTTGTTCCAGATAGTCTTAACGCCCTCTTGGCCATAAAAAGTAATTGCGCCAGGGGTATTTTGATGCTCGTTATAGTAATTAATGAGTGAGGGCAGATTGCTTTCTAGATTGCGTATTTGGCGTGTAGCGATACGGAGACGCTTTTCGGCGATAGATTCTAGTATAGATGGATGTTTGGGAATAAAGGCAGAAATTTTGCCTTTATTTTTTTGAGCAATTATCGATAGTTTTTCGAGTTTGTCGAGAGCGGAATAGACAGTGGTGCGATTCTCATCGATTCCGGTAGCGATCTGCGAGGGGGTGCTTTGACCGTGCTCGATAAGGTAGAGATATATTTTTGACTGGACTTCGGAGAGACCAATTTGCGTAAGTAGATTAGAATCCATAATGCGGATTATAGCAGGTTTTTTGTATTTTGTTGATGCCGTTTCGACATTTTTAAAGCGTTTTCACCTCTGTCGAGAGAGGTACTTGACGACATATTATTGACAAAGAGCAAAAAACTTGCTATAATGCTAGCAACAATCAAAAAATATGGCGAAAGTCATTTGGGAGATTGTGAAAAGAACATTTACAAAAACAACTCAGCCTTTCTGCGTCACGTTTGGCGACCTAGGAAGCCCAAAATGGATATCCGGGCTTCTTAGGTCGTCAGCATAGGGCTTTCGACTGCGTCTCAGCGACGCCGAGAGCGTCGCAGAAAGGTGGAATTATGGCAACTATCATTAATCTTAGCCTTAGAAACGATGCTCTGTATGCAGGATGCGAAATCGAGGAGGTCGCCGGAAGACTCAACCTCACCACTCCTGTGGACCAGGCAGTAAACATCGTCGGGCGTAATGTCTCCGCTATCGTGGAGGCGGCAAGTGATCGCGGCGAGGTTGTCCTGACCGGCCCCATGGCTGTCTGGGCGTACCTCGTGGTCTTTCACGCCGTCGTGCATGCTTTTGCACGCGTCTACTACGATGATGGCCGCGGCAACAAGGTCCTTGTTGCCGCTCACGGCTGAGATAAAAGGGGCATAGCCCCTCCCAGGTAAAAGCTGGGTTCGAAAATTTAATATTGGACGATGAGTCCCGCCAGAGAGCTTCGCAAAAGATGTGCAATTATCGCCGATTGTATATCTCGCGGCCTCTGGCGACAACAGGCGATGCAACTTAAGATCATTCTGCAAGGGCGGACCTAGTCCGCTCTTTTTGATAGAAGAAAAGCGTATAGTTTTTAGATTTGCCCCCGGAGCGGAAGTTCCGGGGGATTTTTATGCAATTTTTTTCGAAATGCGTCTTGTTTGGTGTCCCATGGCTAGTTTTGTTCGGTACGCGAAGCTGTGAGTGTCGTTTTTGTCTGGACCATGATCGCTACACCAACCGATAAAGATGTCGTCTAGATAAGTTACCAGTTTGTAAAAACCTTCGGCGGAGCCGTATTGTGCCTGATTGAACCATTTTGTGTTATGGTTGAGCGATGACTCTGTACCGTTCGCCTCAGCGCGAATTTCGCCGCCGATGCTGAGCAGGCGAGCAATTTTACCGGATGGAGAGTCTGCCGAGTCGCCGATGGCGGCTAGGTCAATTGAACAAATGCCTTTTGGGCTAATGGCGTCGCGATTTGGATCGTCGGGAGGCATGTCTAAGGTTCGCCCTTCGCGGTCGAGACGGATTGCGCTAACTTTATTGAGTTTTGCAGGATCGTCTTGTTGCGATGCGTTGTTAGGTCTGAATGGGTTGGGTAGGGAAAAAGGGTCGACTGGGTTGGTTATGAAACTTATCGACGCCTCCACGCCAGCATTGTTACTTTCATGGGTGTAGCGACTTCTGTTTTTGCCATATTCTAATGCTGGGTTAAAAGAATGCGAGCCTTCGGGGCGAGTATAAAGGAGAACATGGCCATAGTCGGGTGAATACAAGTTATATATGGAGCGGTTATCTTTTGCGCTATCGCGATCTGGTTTAAGAATGAGTTCAACGAATGCTCCATTCTTTCCAGCAGAAATGTCTTGCAGGGTTCCATTTATTACTTCAAGAGACTTTGTCTCGTATGATAGAGCTTCCGTGGCGGAATCGAAAACGAATTCTGGATGTCCAGCCCAATCTAGGTTCGCTTTTGCGGAGCCGTCTTTGGCGATTTGTCTAAAAACGGTCAAAGCGTCAGTAAGCCTTTCGTTTGCGGCTCTTGCGTATTGGCTAGAGAAGGTGCCGTCATCGAAATTATCAAACATGCTAGCAATGCCGCTAATTGACTCTCGGCACTTATTTATTTTTAATAATATTTCTTTAACTTGTTCCGTGTTTAGTATTTTAGAATTGGCAATGTCTAATAGCGCGTCGCCAAAATCTTCGCCAAAACTTGCCGCCAAATAACTCTCGGCCAATATGGGGCGCAGGTCGCGGTCTATTTTTTGCATAGTTTGGCTTAGGTAGTTGAAACGTTTATTGTCTGCTTCCGTCATATATTTTAGAAGTTGAGCTTGCGCGTCAATAGACAAATTAGCGAGGTCAATGTTGCCAATCTTTTGTTCGATTAAGGTCTTAATGTCGGGAAAAGATTTGTCATATATTACTTCGAGTAGGTATGCGCTTTCTTGGTCTAGGCCGCTGGTGTCGATATTATAGGATGGTTGAGGGGAATATTCCTCGTAGTATTCTACAGTACCATTATCGGTGTTTTGTTGCTCGATGTATAACTCAAAATCTTCCGCAAATATTTTAATTAAAGGAGCTACTTTTTGGTCTGGGGTATTTTTTATCATTTGAAAAATGCCCGAAGTGTCGAGCGGGTCGAGTTTTCCGCCGCCAAAGTTGTAATAGCCACAGTCGTCTGCGTGATGAAGGAGTACGGATAGATATTTTGCCTGATCAATTGGCTTTGATTGTGCGATTAGGGCTTTGACGCTGGAGCTGGGTAGGTCCGCCAACTTATAATATAGCTCTTCTTCGTAAATGGAATTTGGGCTATAACCAGGGATATTTTGGGCCTTAAAAGCCTCTATGTCGAATGGGGCGGCTTCGTAATCGCTGAGTGTTTCGGTTGATTCTTGCTTTCTTTCTGCTGGGCGTGGTTTGAAATGAAAGTCCATAGCGTCGAAAGCGGGAAATGCGGGATTATTTATCCGTTCATGGGTGGACATAATTATTGTTATTATAGCATTTTGCTTGCGGCGGGTGGCTAAAAGTAGCCATTAATCTGTCTATGTATTTTTTACATAGACAGATTCGCGAAGTGATGGCGGTCGAGATGACGTGGGGGGGATAATAATGCATTTGCCGCAAGGTTTGACTGATTGCTGAGAGGCCGACAAAAAACTCCGAATTCAGTTGTGCTGTGTCCTTGAGAGATAATAATGACACGCTCGAATCGGAGTTTTTTGAATTTTTGATTATGTGTGTTTGTTTTTGGTAGATAATTTTTGTTTTTGAAGAATAGTGCGGCTTTTGTAATCTGCGAATAATCACAAAAGCTATTTTTAGTATAAGCGGATAAAAATGGGTTGTCAATAGATTTTGTATAAAAATTTTATGCAAAATTAACAGAGGTAGAGCGTGTAAAATTTACCACGATTAGTGGTTTTGTGCGCATTATTTATGTTTTTGTTTGATTTGGCATGGGTGTAGCAAAACTGATAGAATAGTGTCATGGAAAAACTGATTTTTGGGGCGACGGATGGGATTCGCGGCGAAGTTGGCAAAAAGCCACTGAGGCCGAATATGATGCATAACTTGGGCAGGGCAATTGCGAAGCATTTTAAAGGAGGTCTAGCCCTATTGGGGCGAGATACGCGCGAGAGCGGAGAATGGCTGCGAGAATGTGTGGAGGCTGGTTTAGGGGAGTGTGGCGCCGAGGTCGAAGATTTGGAGATTTTGCCAACACCGGCGTTACAGAAGATTATATCGGCGCGAGATGATGTATCGTGTGGCGTGATGTTGACCGCATCGCACAATCCGGCCACGGATAACGGCGTAAAGGTATTTGCGGCGGACGGGGATAAGCTGCCAGATGAGGAAGAGTTAGAAATAGAAGCAGAGTTCTTTAAGGATGAGCTAGGTGAAGACGGTGATGCGCCGGAAGTAAAATTTGAATTAGTGACGCGCGAAGACGTTATCGATGCGTATAGCAAGATGGTCGAAGATGAGCTTAGTCTGGGCGATAGCTTATCCGGTATGAAAATTGTATTAGATGCAGCGTCGGGGGCTGGACACGAGTTTAGCCGAGCGGTATTCGATGGCTTCGGAATTGAGGTTGACCAGATTGATCCGGAACCGGATGGCCGGAATATTAACGATGGATTCGGTGCAACTTCTCCGGAAAAGCTAGTCGAAGAAGTTAAGGCGAAAGGCATAGTGGGAGTGGCGCTGGACGGCGATGCGGATCGGATTGTTATCGTGGACGAAAAGGGGCGAATATGGGATGGCGATAGGATAAATATTCTATTGACTACATATTTGCGCGAGCAAGAAAAATTGCCAAAGAATACGGTAGTCGTAACAGAATATAGCAATTATGCGACCGTGAAGCATCTTGAGGCGATGGGAATTAATGTCGATAAGGTGGTGGTAGGCGATCGTTTTGTGGCGCAAAAGTTGCGAGAATTAGGGGCGGATTTGGGGAGCGAATTGGCTGGACATATTATTTACCGACCGTGGCTCGATGCTTCGGATGGCACTTTTATGGCGCTATTCATCTTGAAGATCATGCACGAAAAGAATATGCAATTGGCGGATATGTGGGCAGATTATGAAAACATGCCGTCGAAGCAATGGGCAATAAAGGTGAGTGAAAAACGACCATTGGCGGAAGTGAGTGGCTTTAATGAAGCTGTTAAGGAAGCAGAGAGCGAGTTTGCGGGTGCGGGCAGGGTGTTTTGCCGCTATTCTGGTACGGAAAATAAGTTGCGTATCCTGGTAGAGGGGGAGGATGTCAATTTAGTCGAGAAGCATGGAGAGATTTTGGCAAAAATAATAGAAAAGGAGATTGGGGCATGATTGATATTTCGGCCTTGGCGGAATATGACGGAGATATTGCAGCAGCGATGGGCGAGTTGCGCCAGCAGTTGAGTGCGCGGCACGACGGTTCGCCGATTGAGCGAGAAAAAATCGAGGAACTAATTGAATCGCCATATCATGACATCTTATTAGCGGTGGACGAGAAGGGTAAAATCGTAGCGATGGCGATAATGTCGGTGGTAATGTCGACCTTGGATCGCAATGCGTATCTGGAGGATCTAGTAGTCGATAGTAAGTGTCGTGGTCGAGGGGTAGGTGGCCAGATGCTAGAGGCGATAAAAGATTGGGGGCGCCAAAAAGGTTGTCGAAGATTGGAATTTACCTCTTCGAGCCGTGAGAAAAAAGAGGGTGCAGCTGGTTTTTATGAGAGCCACGGCGCGGAGCTGCGCCAAACGAATTGCTTCCGTGTGGAACTATAGGTTGTTTGGCCTAATCTACTGAAACATGCTAGGCATAATAAGCTGAAGCAAAAAGCGAATAATTAGAATATGAAGGTTGGAAATAAAGATAATACCGAGAAGACATGCGCCGAGACCGAAAAGTTTAACTTTGTTATAGCTGCTGACGCCGCCGGCGAAGTTGTCGGCGATTTTGCGGTGGTGGACGACGATTAGAATTCCGGCCGCCAGTAGTGCAATTCCGCCAAATAAATAGCCAATATTATATCCTTCCATCTTGTTATTATACCATGTGGGCGGTTGCGGCTTGCGTTTTTGGGGCATATTTAGTAGAATTAGAGTCAGCTAGGGGATATAGCTCAGCTGGTTAGAGCGCGTCACTGATAATGACGAGGTCTGTGGTTCAAGTCCACATATCCCCACCAGGAAATGTAAAAAATCGGCGTTAGGCCGTTTTTTGTTGGCTGGAAGGATATGGCGGTGTCTCAATGTGTTGTTGTATAAAAATATCCCACTAGCTGTGCGCTAGCGGGATGGGTGAGGAAGGTGCAAGATAGCGTTAGCCGTCCGAAACGATTTCGGCGACGATCGCATAATTCGGCAAATGCTTCTCCATAGCCTTGAGATAGGCCTCATGGATGTCCATTGCGAGTATGTACGCTATGTTCTCATTGGGGGTCGCGCAAGGAGTAATACCGTCCAGCTCGACCGTGACGGTGTAATGTCCGAGAGCCTGGACGATTGTGCCTTTCGTTGCGGCGTCTTCGTTAGCCGTTACGGAATGGAAGTCGAGGTATCTTACGCGCACGACATGAGTGTAGCAGTCTCCATTATTGTTTAATGGGGTGCCATCGGTGAGTTTGAAGACGTAATGTGGCTCAACTTCTGTGTCGTGTTGATCTTCGATGCAGATGCTCCAATGTTCGCACTGAATGCCGAGATCGAGCTTAATATTAGCTGTGAAGCAATCCTTCTCGGAATCATAGCTGAAGTAAAGAACCTTCTTGCCTATAGCGCGGATTACGTCCGAGTTAATTGCTGCATCCGATTCGGCGCCACCTTTGAATGCTGATTTCGTGGCGTCGAGGTAATAGAGTTGCGTGTGTGTACTAGGATTCATTGTGTCTCCCCTCCTTTTTGTGCAGATTTGTTATCTAGACCAATGGTTTCTCTAGTGGAGATAATGCCATATTTTAGCGGCATTGTCAATTTTTTTAAAAATTGAGTCATTTTGTTTGGCGTATGGTATAATTATTCTTACATGGGGTACGATTAGGCTTAGGCCTAATCTACTCCACCATATAACGCGAGAAACGTGGCCGATTGGCGCGTTTTTTGTTTGCGCTTATGTTTTATAATGGAGAAAAGGAGGTTTATGAACGAGGAGCAGATTTTAGCGGCAATCAAAAAGGAAACGGGGCTCTCGGATGAGCAAGTTGATCAAATTGGGGAGATTATAGAGAAGGAATACGATATAGACGGGAGCAACAAGGAAAAGATCATCAGTGGCTTGAAAGATAAATTGGGCTTAGAGGATGAAAGGGCAGAAGAAGTTTACGAATCCGTGATGCGAGCGCTGGCGAGAGGCGTTACTAGTAAGCTGAAAGAGATGCTAGATGAAGATGAGGACGAATAGGCTGTAATATATATTTATTAACAGAAAATACCCCCGGGTTTAGGCTCGGGGGTATTTTAATTGAACGCTCCTCGCAGTTTGGCTCGCTTCAATTACTTCTGATAATATATCGCTTATGATATATTGTCAAGACTATTATGACATATTTTTAAACAAAAACATCTTGACAAAACGGAAGCATTATGCTAAAATAGCCATAAGCACCTGAGATGGCGCCCAGGTTAGGGCTCGTTATCGATAAAAGGGTGGCAAGATAATGTTATATGGTGGGCAGAAATGGAGCTAGAAATGGCTGGAACTAAAGCTGGTGGCCAGAAGGCTGCAGCAACTAACAAGAACAAGTACGGCAAGGACTTTTACGCGGAAATCGGTCGTAAAGGTGGTCGCAACGGTCACACTGGTGGTTTTGCGGCAAACCCAGAGTTAGCAAAGATTGCTGGCGCTAAGGGTGGTCGTATTTCCAAGCGTGGCAAAGCTAAAAAAGATAATTAAAAACTCTTGGAATTATATAGAAAAAGTCAGGCATGCGTGAGTGTGCCTGATTTTTTGTGTTTCTAGGATGAACAGCATAATTGTTGTGCTTGCATACTTAGTATGGATATGCGGTTATTCTGGTGGGATGCGTGAATGCCAGGTGGCGCCACAGAGAGGGCAATGATAGAGAAGGGATGAATCCTGATAGCCAGAAAGGTTGCAGTTTTGACAGAGCGAGGTGAGGTGGAGCCAATTTCGATAGCTGTCGAGGTGGCTTTCGGCGAACTCTTCATCGTAATCGACCTCATAGTGGGAGCAGATTTCGCGTGCTTTTGCCCAGGCTTGAGATTCGATTTCAACTAATTCGATGTCGGAGGTGTAATTCGATTTATCAATGAGGTAATGACCGAGTTCATGAAGGAGCTCGAGCGGATGGCCGGTTTGTTGGTAATAGAGGTGATTTGGCGGCGAAAAGCGAAAGCGCTCGCCTTGGGTGATTTGGAGCTCTGGATAGTCGGCGCGTATTTTAGTGGCGATTTTCTCTAAGTTTGGCATAGTAGTAGCATCCGTAGGCGGTCGAAAAACTGCCGTATTTGGCGATCCGAAGGCGGGGCATGGTGATATCGGGAGGGAGGGAGGCGGCGAATTCTTTGCGGAGTTTGCTGCGATAACTGTTGAGATGAAGGCCAAGGGGGCCGCCGAAGATGATGCGATCTGGCTTGATGGATGTGGTGAGCGGTACGAGGCCGAGTAGCATGCGGCGAACGACTTCGCTCCACTCGGCTGGAGTGGTGAGGTCGCTGACGTATTTGTTGAACTTGGTATTGATGGCGCTGGCGGCGGCGAAATCTTCCCATTCGGCTTTCTCGCCCTCATAGACGAATTCGATGTGGCCAGGTTCAAACTCGGCGTAGCGTTTGACCAGCATCCCGTCTTCTACGACGCCGCCGCCGATGCCGGTAGAGAAGGTAAAGTAAAGTGAGCGCCCCTTGGAGCTGCGAGCTTCGGCGAGAGCGGCCAAATTGGCATCATTCTCGACGTAGACTGGAATATCGAAATCATTTTTGAGTTTTTTGGCGATATCGAAGTCGTGCCATGGGAGATTCCCGAGCCAGGTGGCAAAATCACGTTTAACAATGCCAGGCATGGCGACAGAAAAAGCTTTAATGTCTGACGTGACGAAGTTGACCTTTATCTGTTGAGTGAGCGCCTGATAGAACTTAGTTTGATTGGCATTAGTGAGAAATTTGACGGAATGAAGGAGTTTGCCTCTGTGGTCGAACAGGGCGATAAGTGTTTTGGTGCCTCCAATGTCTATGCATAGATACATGAAGACAGTATAGCACTATCTTGAAAAAGCTTGATGCTTATGCTTGCTATAGAGGTCCAACAGTGGTATAGTGGTGGCAATTAGAGGAGTTTGAGAGTTTTTTATGGATATTATAGATGCAAATACAAAGTATAAGCGCTGGGGCTGGGGCGCTGTGATAGCGCTTGTTGGCGTGATTTTGATTGCTGGCCTAGTGGTCGCAGTTTCAATGTCGTCGCCGAAGCCAAATAGTGGCGATAATGTGGCAACCACGTCCGTAGAGACGGAAAATGGCGCAAACGGTGGTAGCAATAGTAACGAAAACGGTGGCGATGCTCAATCTGGTAACGACGCTCAATCTGAGGCGCAGAGGAAGGCCGCCGAAGAAGAAGCTGCCGCAAAGAAGAAGGCTGAGGAAGAGAAGAAGGCAGCTGAGGCTCAGAAGAAAGCCGAAGAAGAAGCCGCCGCGAAGAAGAAAGCCGAGGAAGAGCGTATCGCAAGAGAGCAGGCCGCAAGGAATAGTGGTAACTTGCCAAAGACTGGTCCGGTCGATTCGTTGATTGGCTTTGTAGCTTTAGCGATAATTGCATATCTTGGCGCACTCAATCTCTCATTCTTGAAGAAATAAGTCCATTAAGGTTACGCTTTACCTTATCTGTAAAATAGGTTAAAATAGTGAGCAGTGTAGAGCTGCTCACTTTTGCTTCGCGCGCGGAACAATAGTGAGCAGTTCTAACGAAAGGAAAATATATTTAATGGCTACAAAAGCTAAAATTACAATGGACGAACTCCTTGCGCAAGAGGACGTTCAGCCGATTGTCCTTGGCGACACGATCGAGGGTACGGTCATGTCTGTCAAGAAGCATGAGATTTTAATTGATCTCGGCATACGTGGAGTTGGTCTTGTACCACGCCGCGAGGTCGCCTTTGGGCGCCAATTGAAAGAAGGTGATGCGGTTTCGGCTAGTGTCATCGATACCGAAATGGAAGATGGCATGGTTCTCTTGTCTCTTCGTAAGGCAGTTAAAGAGAAGGGCTGGGATGAAATTGCCGCAAAGCTTGAGGCGGGCGAAATTATCGAGGTGCAGCCATACGACGCAAATCGTGGTGGCCTTTTGGTCGAATACGAGGGTATTCGTGGCTTCTTGCCAGTTTCTCAGCTTTCCGCCGAGCATTATCCACGCGTTGGTGGTTCTGACAAGGATGAAATCCTTCAGCGCCTTAACGCTCTTGTCGGCAAGTCGATTCGCGTTCGTATCTTGGATGCCGATCGCAAGACTAACAAGCTGATTCTTTCCGAGAAGGAAGCAATCAAAGATGGTCTAGCAGAGCGCTTTGCTCAGCTCGCCGTTGGCGACGTCGTAAAGGGCGTAGTTACTGGCGTAGTAGACTTTGGTATCTTCGTCAATGTCGATGGTATCGAAGGACTCGTACATATTTCCGAGATTTCTTGGGAGCGCGTAAATAGTCCTGCCGATTACGTCAAGGTTGGCGATACGGTTGAGGCGAAGATTATTGCTATCGACAAGGATCGTTTGAGCCTTTCGATGAAGCAGCTTCAGGAAGACCCATGGCTATCGGAAATTGCTAACTTCAACAAGGGCGATAAGGTGGAAGGTACGATTACTCGTATTACGCCATTTGGTGCCTTTGTCCAGATTTCGCCGGCAGTAGAGGCGTTAGTACACGTATCTGAGCTCGGTGAGGGCAGTGACGTGGATCCAGAGAAAATCTTTACGCTAAATGAGCGCAAAGAATTCAAGGTTCTCGATATCGATAAGGAAGGTCGTAAGATTTCTTTAAGCTTCGCTGATAAGAAAGCTAAGAAATAATACTTTTACTTTCGAGAAAATAAATCAGGTTTTGGCCTGATTTATTTTTTGTACTAGATTTAGAATAAGCATAAGTGTTATCATGGTATGGAGTGATTTATTACATTTAAGGAGGAAAAATGCAAAATAATCCGTTCGGCGATGATCCGATGCCAATGGATGCGGGTTCTGCGGAAGCGCCAATGAATGATAATGATTCGATGATTGCAGAGATGTTGGCTGATGAATCGGCGACAACTTCAGGTGTGGCACCTTCGTTTGATGGGCCAGCCGTGGAGCCGGCTCCAGAACAGACGGCGCCAGCTAATGTGGCGGCTCCAGAAGCGGTTGCGCCAGCTCCAGAAGCGGTTGCGCCAGCTCCAGAACCGGTTGTTCCGGTACAAGAACCAGCCGCTCCAGCTCCGGGACCAGTTGCCCAGGCTCCAGTTGAGCCAGTTGCACCAGTTGCGCCGGTTGCTGCTGCGCCAGTACAGGAAGTAGGGGCAGAGAAGCCGAAAAAAGGATCTTCTCATGTAGTCTTGATAATAATTTTGGTTATATTTGCTTTAGCGGCTATCGCGGCGACGGGTTTTGTTGCCTATAATATGGGTAGAAATGACGGCATGGCATCTCGAAAGAGTAATAGTGGCACCGGTTATAGCGAAGAAAAGAAAGATTCGGATACGGACGATGAAGAGAAAGATGACGATTCTGATGCGGATGAAAATGAAAAAGACTCAGAAGACGACAAAAAAGTATCCCAGAAGAAGAATGATGCAACACGAAAAGATGATCTTGGGCGCATGATAGCGTCGGTAGGGGATTATCAATCTAATAATAATGGGCGAATTCCGTTTGGTGGGACTTCTACGCCTAAAAGCATCGCAACGTTTATTAATAGATATATCGACAAGACATGCGAAGGGGAAGACCCGATGGCACTTGAATGCAAGGGTAATGATTTCCGCGATCCGGAAGGCGATGTGTATAAAATGAAAGAGGTGGGCGAAATAGCCGATACTGATGTGAATGTTTCTAGGGAGATTGCTTCGGAGAAAACGTTCTATGTATTTTACAATGCGTCCTGCGGCGAAAAAGAGGGGCGCGCAGATGGCGATGCTCGCGCCAGTAGGGATGTGGCTATTTTTATGAAGTTGAGCGATGGCACAATTGTCTGCGAAGACAATCAATAGCTTTGCGCCTGTGATATATTTAAATCATGTGGGAATATATCAAGAAGATTATTGAATATATTGTTTTTGCGTGTTTACTCGAAGGGGTAATATTAGTAGCTAGACTCAGTTGTGAGGGGCTTTTCGATGCGGCTGGGGAGGTGTTGAAGATCGTGTCATTCGTGGCGCCGGTAATAATGGCTGGGCTAGCGGTACTATCTTTGCGCAAAGTGCAACGCAGGCGCAAAAGGGGGCGTTATGAGAGAGAACCGGTGAGCGCCGGTGCTTTGATGGTATTAGCTATTGTGGCGGTGCTTTTAGTAGTCGGCATCGCAATAGGGGTAAATATTCTAGGAGGATACCTATATAATGGGTAGCACATTGAAGAATCCTGATAAAACGGCGCTATTGGTCATAGATATCGTTAATTCTTGCTGTCATGAGAAGTGTGAAGAACCGAATGACGGAATAACCTACAATAAGATACGCGAGATGGTTGATGGGAGGCTGCTTGGTTTTATTGATAGATTTCGTAAGGAAGTCAATCAAAACGTGATAATTATGGGTTTGAAGCCGTGGACGCGGGAATATTTGCCTCAAAATATAATTAGACTTTATGATGAGAATCCATTAGTATCTTACTTTGGCGAAGAGGGTTTTGAGGATGAGTTTTATCACATTTTGCCGGCCGAGACGGATTTTGTGGTTAGGAAAAATACTTATGATAGCTTTGCGAGTCCGGGGCTAATTAAATACTTAGAAGATAAGGGAATAACTGATTTGGTAGTTTGCGGCGTATTTACGGATGGTTGCGTGCTATCGAGTATTGTGAGCGGTTTTAGTAAAGGATATAACTTTATTATTCCTCGAGATTTAGTAGAGACGACGGATTTGCCGGTGCGTCAAGAGTTGCAAAAGTTGCTGCTGGATTATACTATCCCGGTGCAGTACGGCAGGGTTATTGAGTCTGGAGATTTATTGCTTCAGGGTTAATCCTCCGGAGGGCGGAGGTTTTTGATATTTATCCTTAAATATGGTAAAATGACATTAAGTATTAGGGGCGGATTTTTTATTATCACTTTAAACGAAAGGAGCTAGAAAGTGGAAGAAAAAGTAATACAGATTTCTGGCTCGATTACGGTAGACGAGCTAGCGAGTGCACTGGGTGTTTCGGTGACTCATTTGATTGGCGAGCTGTTCAAGAATGGCATTATGGCTACGATTAATCAGCGCCTCGATGCAGAGACGGCTCAGATTATGACCGAAGAGCTCGGTTTTAAGAATGTGCGCTTTGAGAAAAAAGAAAATTCCGCGAAAATTCCAGGTATAAAACGCGAATTATCTAAAGATGCAAAGTTGCGCCCGCCGGTAGTTGCGGTGATGGGGCATGTCGATCATGGCAAAACGACTTTGCTTGATACTCTACTAAAGAAGAAAACCGTAGACGATGAAGCTGGCGGTATCACGCAGCATATCTCGGCTTACCAGATGGAGTACAAGGAGCGTAAGATTACATTTCTCGATACGCCAGGGCATGAGGCTTTTGCGGCAATTCGCCAACACGGCGCGATGCTAACTGATATCGTGGTAATTGTGGTGGCGGCCGACGATGGCGTGAAGCCGCAAACGGCAGAAGCGATTAAGTTTGCCGAAGCAGCGAATGCGAAAATCATTGTGGCCATTAATAAGATTGATAAAGAAGGTGCGAATATTGATCGCACGAAGGCGCAATTGGCTACCGATTTTAATTTGAACCCAGAAGAATGGGGTGGCGATACGATTATGGTGCCAATTTCGGCGAAAACTGGCGAGAATGTCGAGAAATTGCTCGACATGATTCTCTTGACGGCTGATATTGATGAGTTGAGGGCCGATATCGAGATTCCAGCAGAGGGTTTAGTAATTGAGAGTCATATGGAAGTTGGAAAAGGCTCGGTGGTGAATCTTTTGGTTACTGGCGGCGAGCTGAAGACTGGCGAATTTATCGTTGCAGGCAAGACTTATGCTAAAGTACGCACGATGGTAGACTGGAAGGGCAAGCCAAAGGGTAAGGCAACGCCTTCTACGCCTGTAATTGTGACTGGATTTAAAGAGTTGCCGAATTTTGGTGATAAGTTTGAAGAGGTGTCGGACGAGAAGACTGCACGCAAGATGGCGTTGCTTAATGCTCAGGCCGAGGCTAATGACAGCGCAAATACGAATGTGACAGCAACCGATATGTTACGCATGATGAATGTGGCGGATAATACGAAGACCTTCAATGTGATCGTAAAGGGCGATGTGGCCGGTTCGGTGACTTCAGTAGTGGATTCTTTGCGTTTGATTGATACGCAGGGGGAAATCACTTTGAACATTGTTTCTACCGGCGTCGGTGCAATTTCTGAGAATGATATCTATATGGCATCTGGCGGGAAAACGGTAATTTATGGTTTTAACGTGACGGTGCCAAATGCGATTGCGAAGATGGCAGAGCGTAACGGTGTGCCGGTACGCGTCTTTAGGGTGATTTATGAGTTGCTTGACGATGCGAAACGCAATATGGAAGAAATGCTCGACGCAGAAGTGACAGAGACGGATACGGGTGAGCTGGAAGTTAAGGGCGTTTTCCGTACCGAGAAAACCGAAATTATTACTGGCGGACAAGTACGAAAAGGTCGCGTTGCGCCAGGGATGTTGGGGAGAGCTTATCGCAAGAAAGATTTACTTGGCGAGTTTGAGGTTTCGAGTACGCAAGAGGGGAAGGTCAATGTTCCATCATTGGCAGAAGGTGAGATCGGCGGCCTTTCGCTGAAGACTACGAAGAAGATTCAACTAGAAATTGGCGATACGCTGAAATTCTTTGTCCGCGAGTACAAAAAGAAGAAGATTTTGTAGTAATATAAAAATATAAGCGTTTTATGCATGCTTTATGATAAAATGGTGGTAAATAGGAGAGTAAAGTAATGTTTAAATTTGACGACAATTTTCTAAATAGTGTCGGGTTGGCGGAATTGCCAGAGACGCAAAAAGCGGCTTTCTTAGAGTATGCTCAAGATCAATTAGAGGTAAGAATCGGTGACACGATGAGCGAAAAATTGACCGATACGCAGCTTGATGAATTTGAACACATTATCGACAACGACTCTCAGACGATTAACAACTTACTGAATAGCTATGGCGACTATCGCAATGATGGTACTTATTTGACATTGAAGAACAATACGGGATTACAGGATGGCGATTCCTCATTAATTGCAGATTACGTTACGGCAAAGTGGCTGGATGCAAATTGTCCGGAATATCAGCAGATTATAAAAGATTGCTTAGAAAAGCTAAAAAGTGAGATCGCAGAGCAGAAGGATGCGATTTTAGCTGCCGAATAGGGCTTCCGAAATAGAAAAATCCCCCTTCTCGTAAGAGAGGGGATTTTTAATGGGAATGGCCGTTTAGGAAGCTATGGATATCCATTTCTTTGGAGTTCTCGGGGATGAGGCGATCTATGACGAGATATTTTTCGTCGGCGCAGAGCAGGTCTAGTTCTGAGGAGGGTTGTCCGGCGACGTGTGCTTGCGTAATGGTGCAAGGAATATTTAGCAGAGTGGTCTTAGACTTTGGGAAACCAGCATAAGCGCGAACCTCGTTGTAGAGCGTCTGGGCGGCTTTTTCGGCCGGTTTTAGTAGACTAAGGTCTTTATCGAGTTTTGACGTAAAAGTGGCTTCTGCGTCGTTCTGTGAGGTCTCAGGGGCATTTTTTGCGGCGACTCCAGGAATTACGTCTAAAAGTAACTTTGCACCCAATGCTGCAAGCTCTTCGTAGAGGGATTGCTTGGTTGTTTCTGGGGTTATTTTTACGGTTTTTTGCGCAAGAATATTGCCGGCATCCATTTCTTTGGCGAGGCGCATGATCGAAACGCCTGTTTCGGCGTCGCCGTTTAGGAGCGCGCTTTCAATCGGGGTAGTGCCGCGATATTTAGGTAGGAGAGAGGGGTGAATGTTTAGGATGCCGCAAGGAATAGCATTAATGGCGGATTCGGGTACAAGTTTGCCGAAGGCGGCGAGGATGCCAAGGTCTGGTTTAAATTCTCTGATGATTGGTAATAGTTCGGAAGCTTTTTGGACTTGGCGAATTTCGATGCCGTTTTTTTCGGCTTCGATAGCAATTGGAAAAGGCTTGCGTACGTGCACTTTGGGCAGGACAAGAGCGCAAATCTCAATATTTTTGGCAGTTAGGAGGGCATTGAAAATTGGCGTTTTAGCATTAATGCCTTGCGCGAGTTGTTCGTTGCCGAAAAATAGAATTTTAGTTTTCTTCGCCATCCGGATAGAGGTCCTTATTGTTCTTGATATAAGTATCGTAATCAAGAGGTTCGAGATCGCCTTGGTCGTTCAATTTATAGAATGCGTCTTTTTGGCCTTTTATGTGATCGATGAAAAGAATTCCGTTGAGATGGTCGATTTCGTGCATAAGAGTGCGAGCGAGGAAGTCGCTTGCCTTAAGTCGAACTTCGGTGCCATCTTCGAGTTGCGCCTTGATGCGGACTTTAGCGGGGCGGGGTACTTTGCCATAAATAGTCGGAACAGAAAGACACCCCTCGTAGTCGTATTGTGTTTTTCCTTCAGTCTTTATTACTTCGGGATTAAGAAGGGGGATGAAAGTGGCGTTGTCTTTGTTGCTCATGTCTTCGCGAACGACGATAATGCGCTTATTGTAACCGAGTTGAGGCGCCGCCATAGCGGTCGTTAGCTCGAATTCATGCTTATTCTCCCAGTCGATGCAGGATTTAATCATCTCTTTGATGATTTGTTCTACTTCGGGGTCGCGCGCTTTGACTTTGACGGACTTTTTGCGTAAACGTGGGTCCGGCGTGACGATAACTTCCTTTGCTTTAGCCATTTGTTGTTCCTTTACTAAGGGTAAATTTTAACATGGTAACGGCTTTCTGGCGAGCATAAGCGTTTGGTGCCAGATGGCGCAGGTGGTATAATTGGGTTAGTTTCTGACAGAAAAGTCATTTATTTTTTTGAAAGGGGGCATGCGGTATGTTTACTAAGGATGTTTCGGTTAAAAATGTTGTCGGTGTATCGGCGAGGTGCATGGGCGAGCAATTGTGGGATGCCAAAAAAGGAGATTGGCATCCTGGTCGAGTTAACATCCAGGTGACCGTGATAAAACGGGCGCAAGGAAAGCAGGGTTCTGGTGGCGAAGGAAAGCGGCGAAGACGGTGGCATTTTCGTCGATCGAAGCATGACCGGCAGTATGAGCGAGTGCTGAAGCTATTGGGGCTTAAGGATGATGACCCTAGATATGGGGTAGAATATCTCTTTGGAGACAGCAACATCATCTGCTTACCGAGCAATCGGCTAGTTAATACATACACGTTGATTGCAATGATGCAGTCGTGGGTATGTAACTGTCTGGGCGAAGACTACGAAGGCCATCTTCCGCCGGTAGCATACAACGATGTTGATGAGAGGAGCATTCAGGAGGGCTTCAGGAGCATTTATGGTTGCTCACCAGAAGAGAGTGGCTATTCTCCGAGGGCTGGATCGGTTGTCGTTGAGCTGTCGTGCAGAGATGCCGAGTTCGTAGTGCAAGTCAATGTGACTTGCTTGAGTACGCTTGGAGCGGAGCAGGATATGCAGATTGCAATAAGTAGCATGGAGACCATTGTGGCAGAAATAAGAAACAGATTGAGGGGTGAGTGTAAATTAGTGCTGAGTGGATCATATCCGCCCACGAAATTTGGGGATTAACTCCCCATTTTTTAAAGGAGAGAAATTGGGTCGAAGTCGTAATGAAGATAGGGGTTTTTGTCGAGCGAATCGAAGATGGTCAACAGGTCTTTTCTGGATTTGGCCTTGATAATTATTTGCCAGGTATAGCCAGTATTGCTACGTTCGTGGAAGGCTGGCATGGGTGGGGAAATTGAGACTTGCGAGAGTTTGGTCTGGCGGGCATATTGTATAATTTTTTTGTTCAGCTTTTGAACATTCAAAATGGCGCCACGTTCGGTTTTGTATGTGAGTGATAATTTGAGCAAAAAACTGTACGGGGGGAGGGTGCTTTGTTTGCGACGTTGTAATAAATAATTATAGAAATTTGAATAGTCGGAATGAGCGGCGTAAGAGATTATGGGGTGGTCTGGCTGGAAGCTCTGAATAAATATTTGGCTGTTTTGGTGCCCGCGGTTAGCGCGGCCGATAACCTGGTTTATTAATTGATATGTTCGTTCTTCCGACGAGTAGTCTGGCAGGCTAAGTCCAGAGTCTGCCTGGACGATACCGAGCGTGCTGATTTTGGGGAAATCAAATCCTTTGGCGATCATTTGGGTGCCTACGATGATGTCGTAGTTTCCGGCATAAACTTGGTTGTAGATTTTATGTAGCTGACGATCGGAATCGGTATCGGCGTCAAAGCGGATGATGTTGGCGCTAGGGAAGAGTCTGCCAAGCTCCTCTTCGAGAAGTTTAGTGCCGAATCCCTTGTGATGAATGGTGGCGTTCTGGCAGTCTGGGCATGCGGTGGGGACTGGGTAATTGCGGCCGCAGACGTGGCAGCGCATTTGGTATTTGTCGGCATGTAAGACTAGGGGCAAGAGGCAGTTTTCGCAGAGTGCCTGCCAGCCGCATTGGTCACAAATAGTAAGAGGCGCAGTGCCGCGACGGTTATGGAAGATGAGCGATTGCGTACGCTGATTGAGACTAGCCTGAATCGAATTGATGAGTTGATTGCTTAGTAAACGGCTACGCGTGAATTCAGAGCGATTTTTGAGGTCGACGATGGATATCTTTGCGCTATTAGTATTTTTTATAGCTAATTCGTTCAGCTCAACGATGGCATTATGCTGTTTGCAGAGGTAATAATCTGCCACTAGAGGGGTGGCGGAGCCGAGAACGGTCTTAGCCATAATAGTGGCGAGGCGAAGTGCGGAGTATTTGGGGTTTTGATCTTGGTGATAGGCTGGTTCGTGAGCTTCGTCGATGACGATGAGGCCGAGATTGCGCACGGGCGCAAAGAGGGCAGAACGGGGGCCAATGACGACTTGCGGCGCATTAGACTGAAGGGATTTTTGCCAAAGATGGTGGCGGACGGCTTCGGTTTGGGCGGAATGTAGCAGAATGACGTTAGCGAAATGTGTTTGAAAATTGCGCACTAGCTGGGAGGTTAAGGCTATTTCGGGGACTAATATGATAATCGATTGGTTATTTGCGAGTGTTTGTTTTGCTAGTTCGATATAGATGTTTGTTTTGCCGGAGCCGGTGATACCGTGCAATAAGACGGTATTCGAGGTACAATTGTTGATTTCTTTGATGGCGCGTTTTTGGGCGGGGCTGAGTGGATTGTCTGGCTGGGTGGCCGTCTCGCGATTAACGGTGGATTCCTTGATTGGGCGGCGCTTTTTTGCGATGCCGCGAGGCAGGATGGCTTGGACGACTGCGGACAGTGGGCAGCGATAATAGTCGTTGAGCCAAAAGAGGGCTTTGATTAGATGATTGGGGAGTGGTTCTGGATAGATTATGCGAAGGATTTCTTTGGTCTCGAATTCCGGTTTACTGGTTTTTGCGGAAACTATGCCTACGGTGGTATTTTTGCCGAGTGAAATCTCGACTATTTGGCCGATTTTAAGCGGGGCGGACGAGGAATAAGTTAAAGTGTTGTCGGTCGAATGAAAGGTTTTAGCGGGCGCAATCAGATAGTAGTTCATAGGATGATTTTAGCACGGTGCAAAAATGCATTTGATGATGTTGTGATTTTTACAAAAAATCAGTAGAATAATGCTTAGTAAGGAGGTCAAGTGTTAGACGTTTTCGTAACGAGTCGGGTGAGACGTAAGATTATTGTGGTTTTTGCTAAGTATCCAGATTTTAAGACGCACGTACGTGGCTTGTCGAAATTGATAAAAGAAGACCCGGGCAATATCCAGCGTGAATTGCGCCGTTTGGCAAAAGGTGGTTTTTTGATTGTGACGAAAAAGGGTAACACTAGCATTTATCAGACGAATAAACAATTCCCGATATTGAAAGAGCTGCAAAGCATCGTTATAAAAAGTCAGCAACTAGACGACGCCAAGAAAACGCCGAGCAAGATTATCGGATGACGGCATTATTTGAGAAATTACTGCGGCAGCGTGGGCTGAGCAAGGAGTTTTTGTATCCTCGATACGAGGCGCTTTTTGATCCGTATTTGCTTGAGGACATGAAGGAGGCAGTGTCGCGTATTAAGAGGGCACGCGATGATGGCGAGAAGATTGTGATATATGGTGACTATGATGCAGACGGGGTGACGTCTAGCGCTTTGCTTTTTGATGCGCTTAGGCAATATGGATGTAAGAAGGTGGAGATAATATTGCCAAACCGTTTCGTGGATGGGTATGGCTTGAATATGCCTGCGGTGGACGAGATTGCGAAACGGGGCGCGAAGCTGGTGATTACAGTGGATTGCGGTTCGGGTTCCGGAGAAGTGATTGAAGAGCTAAAAAATCGCGGTATCGATACGATAGTGACTGACCATCATGAGATACCGCATGTGCCCGGTGGGGCTGTGGCGGTAGTAAATCCGAAGCGAGGTGGCGAGTTGGGCCGACGCATGGCGGGTGTAGGGGTGGCCTTTGCGTTGGCGCGTGCTCTGAATATGGACATGAATGGCGGTGAGTGCGATGGGCAAGAAAAATGGCTCCTGGATTTGGTGGTAATCGGGACAATTTGCGATTCAATGGAGCTACGGGAAGAGAATCGAATATTATCCTATTATGGAATGAAAGTATTAGGCAAGACGCGACGTCTGGGACTAAAGGAGCTAGCGCGAGTGGCGGGTGTGGATCTCGGAAAGTTAAACGCGCATGCGATTGGTTTTCAGATAGGGCCCCGCATTAATGCGGCAGGACGAATGAAAAGTGCGGACTTGGCTCTAGATTTGGTGATGGCGAAGAGTCGAGCGAAGGCTTTTGCGTTGGCTGAGGAATTAGATGAGCTGAATGGTGAACGGCGGAAGGCTCAGGATGCAGCTATAGAAGAAATAGAGGTAGCGGATGGGGATGCTGTAATCGTGGCGAAAGGCGAATGGCATGAGGGGATTTTGGGGATAATTGCTGGTCGTTTGGTAGAGATATATCGGAAACCTGCTTTTGCGCTGACGGAACTTGATGATGGGCGCCTAAAGGGGTCGGGGCGAAGTTTTGGCGAGTTTTCGCTAGCGGACGCTCTGGAGGCTTGCGGTGATGGATTACTATTGAGTGGAGGAGGGCATGCAGGAGCGTGCGGTGTAACGCTAGAAAAGAAGAATTATGTGGCGTTTAAAAAGGCGATGAATCGGTGTTATAAGGAGCTAAAGTTGCGTAATCAAGAGCGCTATCTGAAGAAAGAGAGCGATTTAAGGGTAGACGACTTATCTGGGATTAGTGAGGAATTGTTTGAAGAGATTTGCTTATTAGAGCCGTTCGGGGAGGGCAACGGGGAGCCGGTGTTTGAATTTAATGGTCTGCTGAGTGGCAAGAAAATATTGAGAGACAAGCATCTAGCTTTGATAGTGCGGGACGATAATGGGAAAAATATGAAATTAGTGGCTTTTTATGCGCCCGAGGAATGGAAGGCAGTGGAAGCTGGTGAGCGGGTGCGGTTGCAGTTCACTTTGGCGAAGAATGAATGGCGCAACAATATCTCGATAGAGGGGAATGTATTATCTCTTGAAAGATTGGGTAGGATATGCTAAAATTAGCGGCAGTATGGCAATAAAAGTTAGCAGAAAAGACCAGAGTGAGGCCAACGAGAATATTATTCGTCGCTTCAACCGCAAGGTTCTACAGAGTGGCGTTATGGCAACTGCAAAGGAAGGCATGCGTTTCTCGAAGCCAATCTCGAAGCGCGAGCGCCGTTTGAAGGCGATTTTGCGCGACAAGCGTAAGGCGGAAAAAGCCGAACGAATGAAGTTGGGTCTTAAATAGGAAATACCCCCTTAGGATGGGGTATTTTTTACGAAAAGAAAAAAGGAGCATGAAATGATTGTTTTATTTGGATTAGCTGGTAGTGGAAAAAGTCTTCAGGGGGAGACTCTGGCGAATAAATATGGTTGGCGCTGGATGTCTATTGGGCAGCTACTACGCGATTTGAATGATCCAGAGATTACGGCGATTCAAAATCGGGGTGAATTGGTTCCGGATGAACTAGTGGTGAACTTGATGCATGGCGAGATGATGAAAGAGGTCGAAGCGGGGAGGAATGCGATATTGGATGGCTATCCGCGCGACCAATGGCAGGCGGATTGGATTGTAGATCATGGAGATAACAAGTATATTGACGGAGCTATCATTTTTGATGTGAGTCGTGACGAGTTGTGGCATCGTTTGGAATTGCGTGGCCGATCCGATGATACGCGCGAAGCAATAGAGAAGCGCTGGGCGATAGTTGAGCAAAATATTTATACAATGGTTGAGAGATTAGAGGGGGCGGGCGTAAAGATTGCGCATATTGACGGTGAAGGTGCGATTGAGGAAATAACGAAGAGAATCGAGAAAGTTCTAGGCGAGTGGAACATAATCGATATCCAGTCGAAGCAGGGAGAATAGATGGACCAGAAAAAAATTGATGCAATGCGGGCGGGGGGTAAAATTATGGCGAAGATTTTCGCTGAACTAAAGGAGTATACCCAGCCCGGTATGACCGGAAAAGAAATTGACGCATGGGTGGCGAAAAAAATTAAAGATTATGGTTGCGGAATTGCATACTATGAGCCAGAAGTTAATTTTCCTGGGTCAATTTGTATTTCAGTCAATGACGAGCTGATTCACGGCATTCCGAAAGATGATGAATTAGAGATTGGTGACAAAGTTAGCTACGATTTAGTAATAAAATATAATGGTTACTATGTGGATTCGGCTTTTACGATGATTGTAGGAGGAAAGCCGACGGCAGCGCAAAAGCATCTTTTGAGCTTTACGGAATCGGCTCTGTATGAGGGGATAGAAAGAGTGAAGCCGGGCGCAAAGCTGGGGGATATTGGATATGCAGTCGAAAAACAGCTTGAAAAAGGCAAGTTGGGGGTTATTCGGAATTATGTGGGACATGGGATTGGTGCTAGCATGCATATGCCACCGGAGGTGCCAAACTATGGCAAACGTGGTCATGGTTATGAATTGCAGGTAGGAGATACGATTTGCATTGAGCCGATGTCTAGCCTGGGGAAGCCGGACAATATTGTCGTCGAGGGCGATGATGGCTGGACTGTTTGCTTGAAAGACGGATCTTTGGGGTGCCATTTTGAGCACACGATACTCGTGACCGAGGATGGTTACGAAATTTTAACCCAGTTATAGGGATATGCTACAATAAGCTTATGGAAGAAAAAGCTCGCTTTGCAGTAGGGTTAGATATTGGAACTAGTACGACCCGAGCCGTCATGGGCGCGATTGGCCGTGATGGGAAAATATCAGTTGTAGGCTATGGCGAAGTGCCCTCCGAGGGATTACGTCGTGGTGTTGTAAAGGAGCTAATGTCGCCTCCGCGGGTGATTGATACTTGTTTGCGTGCCGTTGAGGGGATGAGTGGCATAGAAGTAAATGATGCGACCGTGAATATTAACGGATCTCATATTGGTAGCACGAAAGTCGATGGCATGATAGCGGTCGGTGTTGCTGATCATGAAATTAATAATGAAGATATTGATCGGATAGCTGACGCCTCGATAGCGGGGAAGATCCCGGCAAATCGCGAGATTCTTTCTTTAGTTCCATATGAGTATATTTTAGACGGCCAAGGCGGTATAAAGGAGCCATTTGGCATGCATGGAGAGCGTCTAGAGCTCCGAGCGAATGTGATTTCTGCTTTGACTCCAGATTGCGATAACATTCAGAAGGCTTGCGAGGCGGGCAATTTACGCGTACGCGCATTGGAGCCGTCCGTAATAGCGGCGGCGCGAGCGGTGATTACGAATGCACAAAAAGAAAACGGCGTTGGCCTGGTTGATATGGGGAGCGCGACGACTGGCGTGGCAATTTACGACGAGGGCGAGCTACAGTTTGCTGGCGTAGTGCCAATTGGAAGCAATGATATAACAAATGATTTAGCTACGGTTTTGAAGACGATTCCAGAGATTGCAGAGGAGATTAAGCTTCGTTTTGCGTCTGCGAAATTCGGCGGTTCGGATAAGGATATCGTAATCAAGCGTGGGCGTGACGAATATCGTTTTGAGCGTAAGGAAGTCGATGAGGTAGTAGAGGCGCGTTTGGAAGAAATATTTGAGGGGGTGCGTAAGCTCTTGAAGCATGCGGGCTACGACAAGCGATTGCCGGAAGGATTAGTATTGGTTGGCGGCGGGTCAAAGTTGCGCGATATCGAGGTATATGCGCGAGATCAAGTTGAGCTTGCGGTACGCCTAGGGAAGCCCGAAGGCGTTTTGGGCGTGAGCGAGGAGATTATGAAGCCGGAGTTCGCAGTTGCGATTGGTTTAATGTATGCTGATGCAGAGATTCAGAGCAGTGATAGCGGCCGTAGTCTTAGCGACGTATTGTCTGGCGGCAAGAAGTCGAAGTCCGCAAAAGGTGGTGGCGGTTTCTTTGCGAGCCTACTAAAGAAGTTTAAGTAGACAAAGGTGGGAGTCTAGCAAAAAAGTTGTTCAGATGATACTATAAGATAAGAATTGAAGAAAAGTGAGGAGTTAATACATGCCTGAAGTCAAACCAAGTGAGGTGGAAAGCGCAGCTAGCATTAAGGTTATTGGTGTTGGCGGTGCTGGCGGTTCTGCCGTAAATCGTATGCGCGATGCCGGTCTGAGCGGTGTCGAGTTTATTGCAATGAATACCGATGCGCAGGCTTTACATAATTCAAAGGCGGACGTCAAAGTACATCTTGGGCATGAGACCACGAATGGACTTGGTGCTGGTGCCGATCCGACTGTGGGCGAACGTGCGGCGGAGGAAAGCCGCGAAGAGATCAAGAACTCTCTCACTGGCGCAGATATGGCATTTATTACCTTTGGCGCAGGTGGCGGTACTGGTTCGGGTGCAGGCTATATTGTGGCAGAAGAGGCGCGTAAGCAGGATATTTTGGCGGTAGGCGTGGTAACAAAGCCGTTTTCGTTCGAAGGCGCAAAGCGCAAAGCGAATGCTGATTGGGCGATTGAGCGTTTGGCGCGCAATGTTGATGCTTTAATTACGATTCCCAACGATCGTTTGCTGCAGACCATTGACCAGCGCACGCCAATTCTTGAGACTTTTAAGATTGCAGACGAAGTGCTCCGACAGGGCGTGCAAGGCATTTCAGAATTGATTACCGAACATTCTTTGATTAATCTGGACTTTGCCGACGTGAAGGCAATTATGAAGGATGCCGGTTCGGCCTTGATGGGAATTGGTCGCGCTTCTGGCGAGAATCGTGCTAGCATTGCGGCGCAACAGGCAATTGAATCGCCGTTGATCGAAGTATCCATCGATGGTGCGCGTGGTGTATTGTTCTCGATTGCTGGCGGCTACGATGTGACGATGGACGAAATGCGCGAAGCTGCAGAGCTTATTACGGCGAGCGTTAGCCCGGATGCGAATATTATTTGGGGTGCGTCGGTTCGTCCAGAGCTTGAGGATGAAATTATCGTTACGGTTGTGGCGACGGGCTTTGATTCTGAATATTATCGCGATGATCCACGAGCGCAAGAATATGGCCATAATGCAGCCGAAGCTATTGCGTCAGTAAAGCCTGAGAATTTGACGGAGCCGAGCCAGACAATGGCCGATCCCGTGAAAGAGGCCGAGAAGAAGAGCGAGAAGCTAGAATCAGAGAGTCAGAGCGCAGATTTCGCCGAAGCGACAACTGTAAACATGTGGGATAATATTCGCACTGATAATAGCGGTAGCGATGATGATAGTGATATTCCGGCAATCTTGAGGCGCCGTAAGAAGAATAAAGACTAGGAGGCCTGCCATGAGCCATTTGAAGATTGGCGAAAGTAAGGTTATCGAGAGTCGCGAATCGCAGGACGGTACGACAATTCGCCGTCGCAGGGTATCTTTGGATGGGAAACATCGCTTTACGACATATGAGCGGATTGAGCGCCCTGGTCTGATGGTAAAAAAGCGTAGCGGTTCGCGAGAGGTGTTTGATCGCGATAAACTAGCGAAGGCTATCCGGAACAGTGTCGGCAAATATTTCAATAGCGACTTAGACGTACAGAATATCGTAGATCGGGTTGAGGATTTGATTTACGAGAAGGGGAAGGACGAAATCCCTTCAAGCGCAATCGGTGAAATAATTCTTGAGGTTCTATCCGAGACGAATGAAATGGCTTACGTGCGCTTTGCGAGCGTATTTAAGGAGTTTAAATCGCTTGACGATTTGGAACGTAGCATAGCAGAGCAGCGAGAGCGGATGAAGCAACGTAAGGAAATGGAGAAATAAAATATGAGGGTGGTAGTAGTTTGGCGCGAAGAGAGTGATTACGCGAGGAGCGTGATTGAGTGGTTGCACGATTGCGAGCGAAGGTTGGGGGCTGGACCAGAGAGTCTTTCGCCAGATGAGCCTGGCGGCGAGAGTCTATGTAAGGCGTATGACATCGTTGAGTATCCATCGATTGTGGCATTGGATGATGATGGGAGGTTGATTCAGATGTGGCGAGGGCGAGATTTGCCACGTATCGACGATGTTGCATACTATTTATTGAAAAGCTAATAGGATTTGATATTGACTTTTTGAAAAATAGCGTATAATAGGTAACAGATGACGTAGCCGTAGTGGCTGCGTTTTTGTAATATAGGTTAGTAGTAGAGTAGTAATCGACGGTGTCTTCATGAACAGAGGGGGGTGAAGAAATAATGTCAGTATTAGGTTTATTTGCAGTATTTATCGGATTGGTTGTGTTTGTTTGTCTGATCAGCAGGCTGTCTGACGGAGTATGCGGTGGCGACAGGATAAATTTGAGATATGAGGGGTGGTATTTGCAACTGCCATCTCAATGTAGCAAAGACGAGTCGGCGCATATAAACCTATGGGGGCCTGCGGGAAATGGCTATGGATCTATTTGCTATGGCGCTATTAATATAGGGGGTGCCGATAGCACGTTCGGGCCAAATCGGGCGGGTATTCCTGGCGTAAGCCGGGAGGTATTTATGGAGGCTATGGCCATGGCTGGCAGATATGAGATTCCCCTACGTAGAGAGTACTATAAGCGGTCTGATCGACATTAGCCGAAAAGTATGGGTATTCTCTGAAACAGAGGGTGTCAGCGGCGTTCCGGCTCATCGGCGTTTTGCTATTCTGTTGCGAATAGCCAAATACCCGGGGAGTACCCCCGGGTTTTTTGTTTTCTGAACAAATATGATATAATGCAAGCATAAAGCGTTTGAGCAGCTATCAACTGCGAGCTGGCGAAAGAACGATGTAGCTAGTGCGAGAAGTTATGTCTAGTAGAATCGCCCGTGATTCTGCGTAAAAGAGCAATTGAGTGCCAGTTAATCTGGAAATTGGATGGTACCGCTCTGAGGAGTTCCAATGAAAGTTGGAATTTTTTTATTCGAAAGAAAGGAGTGTGTGGGCGTGAAATATAAATATGGTGTACGACGGCGGGCGAGTGAATATGAAAAAGCCTTAGTTGAGTACTGGAAGAAAAATAAAACGTTCGAAAAGTCTGTAGAGAATCGTTCGATTGATGATTCTTATGTGTTTTATGATGGTCCACCATTTATTACGGGCAATCCTCACCATGGCACTTTGTTGTCTTCGATTGTGAAGGATGCAGTGCCGCGCTATTGGACAATGAACGGTAAGCGCGTGGAGCGCCGTTGGGGTTGGGATTGTCATGGCTTGCCGGCAGAAAATTTCGTAGAGAAGCAGCTAGGCATTACGGATAGGCGCGAGATCGGTACGAAGATTTCGCTCGAAGATTATATTATTAAGGCACGTGAGTCGATGGTAGCTAACTCGGAGACTTGGCGTAGCACGATTGACCGAATCGGCCGTTGGGTAGATTTTGATAATTGTTACCGCACGATGAATAAGGATTTCATGGAGTCGGTTTGGTGGGCTTTCAAGACTCTTTATGAGAAAGGCAAGATCTATGAGGGCGAAAAGGTCTTGATGTATGATACGAAGTTCGCAACGCCGGTCTCGAAAGCCGAAGTGACGATGGATAACGATGCGTATCAGACGGTGACGGACCCGAGTGCGTACGTGAAGTTTAAACTAGTAGATCGTGATGAATGTGTGTTAGCCTGGACAACGACGCCGTGGACTTTGCCGGCAAACATGGCGCTAGCAGTGTCTAAGAAGCTCAAATATGGCCTGTACGACGTTGAAGGCGAGAAAATGGTTATGGCTAAGGATTTAGCGAAAAAACTCGTTGGAGAGGACGCTAAGGCCCTTAAAACGTATTCTGGAAGCGACCTGGAGGGCCTAAAATACGTGCCGTTGTTTGATATGGATGACGAGATCTCGCGTGATGAAAATGCGCACAAGATTTGGGCTGCAGATTTCGTTTCGGCAGAGGATGGTACGGGTATTGTCCATATTGCGCCAGCCTATGGCGAGGACGACTTTGCGCTAGGCAAAAAGAATCACATTCCGGTGCGCCATACGATAGACGACAATGGTTATTATTTCCCAGAATGGGCAGAGAAATTGCACGAAATTGGCGTACGCGATACGGACGAAGATGGTCTTGAGGTGTGGGCGGCAAACAAGTTTATTGCCAAGTGTCTGGAAGAAAAGGGTGTCATCTGGAAGATTGAGTATATCAAGCACGAGTATCCGTTTAACCCGCGCAGTAAGCAGCGTATTATGTATCGGGCGATTCCGAGCTGGTTCTTCGACATTGAAGGCAGCAAGCCATTGATGCTGGAGAAGAACGAAGATATCAATTGGTTCCCGGCGCATTTGAAATATGGACGCTTTGCGAAGAATATAGAGCAGGCGCCAGATTGGAATTTGAGCCGTGATCGTTTTTGGGCAACGGCGATGCCGGTTTGGCGAGGAGATAAGGGTACATTGAAGGTAGTTGGCTCGTATGATGAGTTGTATGAACTATCTGGTGCGCGACTCGAGGATTACCATCGTCCATGGGTGGATGAGATTGAATTTGATATAGACGGTGAGCACTTTAAGCGGGTAGATAAGGTGTTGGATTGCTGGTTTGAATCTGGCTCGATGCCGTTTGCGCAGTTGCATTATCCGTTCGAAAACAAGGAAAAGTTTGAAAAGAATTATCCAGCAGACTTTATCGTTGAATATGTCGGTCAGGTACGAGCGTGGTTTTACTATGTCCATGCCGTAAATACTGCACTGTTTGGCGAGTGCGCTTATAAGAATGTGATTACGACTGGAACATTGGCTGGTAATGATGGGCGTAAGATGAGCAAGTCGCTTGGTAACTATACGGATCCAAATGAGTTAATGGATAAGTTCTCAGCGGATGCCTTGCGTTTTCAGTTGCTGTCTAGCCCAGTACTAGCGGGTGAAGATTTCGCCTTGTTAGATAAGGACGTATCAGATGTGGCGCGCAAGCTGACAATGATCTGGAATGTCTATGATTTCTTTACGATGTATGCGGAAGTTGATGGCTGGGATCCGAAAGATAGTTGGAGACCATCCGGCAAGACAACCTTTGGTGATTTGAAGAATCCGCTTGATCGTTGGATTATTTCGCGCTTGCACGAGCTGAAGAGTGAAGTAATAGAAGGCATGGATCAATATAATATACCGAAGGCATTGGCAGGCGTATTGCCGTTTATTGATGATCTTTCGAACTGGTTTGTGCGCCGTTCGCGTCGTCGTTTCTGGAAATCTGAAGACGATGGAGATAAGGCAGAGGCATATTGGACTCTATATACGGTGTTAGTGAAATTCGCGGCAGTCGTGGCACCATTTGTGCCTTTCTTGGCAGAAGAGCTCTGGCTAAACATGACGGGCGGCGAAGAGGGTGAGTCGGTACATTTATTGAATTATCCGAAGAATGTGGAAGTTGATCAGAAGGTGCTTGATGATATGGCGCGTTGTCGCGAGATTATAACGGAGGGGCTAGCGCAACGGATGGTGCGCGATGATGGTTTTGGGCAGATTAAGGTACGCCAGCCATTGGCTCGTCTGACTTACGGCGGTGAAAAACTGGACGATTTCTACGAAAAGATCATTGCCGAAGAGGTAAATGTCAAAAAAGTTGTACATGGAAAAGAATTAGTACTCGACAAAAAGTTAACGAAAACATTACGCGAGGAAGGATTTGTTCGCGAATTGATTCGTTTTGTTCAGGCTGCACGTAAAAAAGCAGGACTGAATGTCGATGATAGGATAAAGCTTGCCGTATCGGTTAAGATTCCGCAAAAGCATCTAGAAATGCTAAAGAATGAAGTTCTAGCAATAGATTTTGATCCAGAGGGCAATTATAGCTATGACGAGATCGTGAAGGTCGATGGGGAGAATGTAACAATTTCGCTCGAAAAAGCCTAGCTTCGAAAGGTGAATACCCGCTGCGTGATATAATGTGGCGGGTATTTTGGTGGGGCACAATAATATTTTTTGACAATTTCAAGAGGGCTTTGACCTCTGTTAAATTTGACAAATTGCAACAAATGAAGCATAAGCATGCTTGACAAAAAAGCATAAGTGTGATAGCATAAGGACAGTTGGAACGAAAAACCAACACAAAAAAGAAAACAAATTCCAAATCGGGTATAGGAATAGTTCAAAGATAGAAAGGAAAAACAAATAATGAGTAAATATGAAACTATGACTATCCCGGAAGATGCTGACGGTGTCGTGAATGACGAAAAAGCATTTAAAAAACAAAAAGAAACAAACGAGGCTCAGCTTCAAGAAGAAATTAAAGAAGCGAGCAAACTAGGCGAGTTACGCTACGAAGATTTAAAGATGAGTTTCGTCAAAAACGACAAGAAAATAGACGTAGAGATAGCAAAACGTAAGCCAATATTAGGCAAACGTGGTAGGGGATTGCTACAGATTGCTAGCCTATTTTCCTAATAGAAGCGCAAAGATTATAAGATAAGGAGTATGCCTATAAGATAAAAATAAACAGTATTAAAAAGAGACCATGCGACTAGACCTGGTCTCTTTTTTGTTTTCGTATGGCTATTGACAAATTAAATATGCTAATGGTAACATTGGGGCAAAATAAGGTCAAAATAAAAAACAAAGGAATAATAAAGATGATGAGAGTATCTGGCGAAATGGGCGGCGGAGGCAGCCACGAGGCAGAAAAGAGCCCAGAAGAGATCATGGATATAGTTGAGTTGGCGGGCGAAGAGGCGCAGAGAAAAGCGTTTAAAATGGCGTATCCGGATCAGGAGTTCAATCTGGCGAGCATTTATAATGGGGACTATGACGACAACGTAATAAAGAATATCTATGAAAAGCTAAGAGAAATGAGCGCGGAGCAAAGTGCCGGTTCCGAAGGTGGAAGTGCCGGTTCCGAAGGTGGAAGTGCTGGTGAGGCGCCTAGACAAGGTGGCGGTTCAGCCGAAGGCGAACCCGCACAAGCAGCCCCCGCGGAAGGTAATTCGGGCCATGGTGAGACGCGAGGGAGCGCACAGCGGTCAAAAACCCTTGGGAGCAAATTGTTGAGGGCGGCAATGGTTGCCGCCGGAGCTGGGTTATTACTTGGTGGCAGCGGCGTTGCGGTACATAACGCTATGAATGCGGGCGCTACGGTTGCCGGTGCAGGTGAAGCGATTGGTGATGAAGCTGATACCAGTAGCGAAGATGACGCTTCTGTAGTTAGCGAAGCGATGGGGGCGGCGGCGGAAGGCGTACAGGATGCTGCTGATTCTATAGCGGAGAATGCGAAAGCTGGTGCAGAAGATGAAGATTCTGCGGAGAAAGAAGCGATGGAGTTTTGGTTAGGGCACTACGCTGGCCACTATGCAGGAGAAGATGGTACTGGCACTAACCCTGACAAGTTGAAGTCAGTTAATATAGATAAACCTTTGGAGTATGAAACGCTTGATGAGGCGACGGACTTGCTCGTTGAACAGCTTGAGGACCAGCCAGCTTCTCTTGCCGTTACTTCATTCTGTTTGTTGCACGAGTTAGGGGCCGAGGGGGTCGATGAAAAAGGTATGAATGGCGTATTGGAAGACTTAGAAAATGATGGTCTCCATAAGGACTTGCTAGATATTATTACCAATGCGATGAAAGAGGCTGCTCAAGACAAGGACAAGGAGCGAGTAAGGAAGGTCCGTCTTCCGGATGGTCAATATGCAAACGTATACTTTACAGATACGGCCGATGGCGGGCAGGTTACGTCTGAAAATATTGTCATTAATCATTGTGTAACTCATGAAAATGGTACGCCAGCCATTGCTTACGATATAGTATTGGATCGCGATGAGGTTGTGTCGATTCTTGAGAAGCGTGGGATTAAGTTTGAAGACTCCGCTGGTGGCGGAAAGGTTGAGTTTACGCTCATATTTAAGGAAGAGTGTAGGCAGCTAGTTATTAAGATGGACGATGGTCGAGTTTACGAAGTGGTCGTCAGTACGACCCCGGAGTTGCCGGAGGAGAAGAAAAAAGAGCTAGAGCCGAAGCAACCGGTACCAAATCAAGAAGAGGAGCTTGAGTCGAAAACCGAGTTCGACGAATATACTACGCTTGACGAAAGCGCGCATGCTGCTGGCGATGAAAATTATACTAAAGGATGGGACCAAAACGTTACCGGTGATGGATCGGCGCAAGTAGCTGCTACTGACCACGATACGACCGAAAACATGGAAGGTGCGGGCGGCACAGGTGTCGGAGAGCAGGAGGCGACACAGGCACCGAAGAGCGAAGAGGCACAACAGGCCAATGGGGAATTTGGCGATCAGGGTGGCGAAGATGATGATTCCGATAGTGATAGTGGGTGGTCTGATGATGGCGGAGATGAATCGTCTGGCGGCGGTAGCGAATCGTCTGGCGGCGGCGGAGGCGGTAACTCTGATGATGGCGGTAGCGAATCGTCTGGCGGCGGCGGAGGTAGCTCTGACGATGGTGGTAGCGAATCATTTGGCGGTGGCGGAGGAGACTCTGGCGGTGGCGGTAGCGAATCATCTGGCGGCGGCGGAGGCGAATCATCTGGCGGCGGCGAAGCTGTACAAAATAATGCCGACAATGCTGGGAGCGAAACTAACCAGGCGGCCGAAAGCCAGCCGGATGTGCAAGACTTGAGCGGAATGAGCATGGACGATATTTAAAGGTAGTTGGTAAAAAGGAGCACAATATGCAAAAACAAAGGAATATCAAGTTTAAGTGGAGACTGATGCAGGTAGGTCTGTCGACGCTAGCGCTTGCAGCACTAGCGCCGGTGGCGACGTCGTATGCGGTCGATTCCTGGGGGCCAGAGCGACCAACCTATACGATGAAGAAGCCGGCCGACCATCCTACCTTCAACTCCATCACGGACAACAATGTCATTGGCGATGAGCGTGACTTTGTGCGCGTTGCTGAAAAAGGTGGCAAAAAATGGCTCAATGAAGTTAAGATTGTTCCTGGTAAGACCTACCAAGTGTTTATCTTTTACCATAACAACGCTGCTTCTAATCTCAATGAGGGTGGCAAGGGCTATGCACAAAAAGCGAAGATCCGTAGTAGTTTTCCAACGAAAGTTAATTCTTCTGCAAAGGGTAAAGTTAGTGCGACGATTTCGTCTACAACAACAACCCCAAAGGAAGTGTATGATGTAGCGTTCTTTACGACCGATTCAAAGGCGGATGTTTCGTTAGAGTATGTATTAGGTTCAGCCATCATCTATAACCAGGGCAAACTGAATGGTACCGTATTGAGTAGGGAACTGTTTTCTACTGGTGATTACATTGGATTTAATAAGCTTAGTGGGGTACTACCTGGTTGTAGTGAATATTCTGGGCATATTATTTACGAAGTTAAGGCCAAACAGGCCAGTTCGAAATCTTCCAAGTCAGTGTCATTAGATGGTAAGAATTTCTTTAGTAGCGTTACGGCGAAGCCTGGCGATACGGTTACCTATAAGATTTCTTTTAGCAATACCGGTTCGGAAACTCTAAATGATGTTACTTTCCGTGATGCGTTGCCAAAAGGCGTAACATTTGTGTCGGGTAGCATAAAGCTCTATAACGATGCTACGAAATCGACTAGGAGCTTGACGGATGCACTAGTGAAGAATGGCGTAAATACCGGTAAGTGGGGGAAGGGTGTTTCTGGGACGATTACCTATCAGGTAAAAGTAGATAAAGATATCGTGAAAGATGGTGATTGTGGTACGAATTTGTTCAAGAATACCGTACGCACTACAACGAATGAGACTGGCTCTGCCACCTCGACTGCAACGATAAAAGTCGAAAAGACTTGCGAAGAACCACCAAAAGATCCTTGTCTCAATGAAGACGGTACGGTAAAGACTGAATGCTGTGACCAAGAAAAATACAAAGATTTGCCACAGTGTAAGGAAGAGCCGGACCCATGTCTAAATGAAGATGGTACGGTAAAGACTGAATGCTGCGACCAGGAAAAGTATAAAGACTTGCCACAATGTTCGGAAAAACCAGATCCGTGTCTGAACGAGGATGGTAGCGTAAAGACTGAATGCTGCGACCAAGAAAAATACAAAGATTTGCCACAGTGTAAAGAGCCTGATCCATGTCTCAATGATGATGGTTCTGTAAAGACTGAATGTTGCGACAAGGAAGAGTATAAAGATCTTCCACAATGTAAGAAAGATGAGCCAAAGCCAACCCCATATTTGCCAAATACTGGCCCTGGCGAAATTGCCTTAGCAATTGTGGCTGCGTTCTGTGTTGTTACTGGTGTGACTTACTGGTATCGTAGCCAGAAAGAAGTCGCTGAAGTACAAAAAGAAGTAAAGCACGGCAACGGCGAACATAAACAATAAAGATTTGCACGCTCCTTTAAGCATTTCTTAAACGAATAGACGCTAGTACGGGTATCCTAGCGTCTATTTTTATGCTTAGGCTTGAATTATCGGTGGTTTTTTGCTATAATTTCGCAAGTAATAAAGGAATTTTATGAAAAAAGCAGTCATAAAGGTTGGCGGCAAGCAATATATTGTCGCTGAAAAAGAGACCCTCCGTGTGGACCTCCTCCCGGAAGGAACTAAAGATCTCGCTTTAGATGCTTTACTCGTTATCGACGGTGATAAGACTACCGTTGGCGATCCAATCGTAAAAGGAGTAAAGGTGAAGGCGAAGGTCGTAGAAGCAAAGGTAGCTGGCGACAAAATTCGCGTTATTCGCTACCACTCCAAGAAGCGTGTACATACCGAGATTGGGCATCGCCAGAAATACTCTGAGATTGAAATCGAGAGCATTGGTAAATAAAAAAATCCCCCCGTACAAGGGGGATTTTTGATGCGTTTTTTGCGAAATGGTAGTGCTAAATTAATGTGGCTTATGCTATTATTTATGTAACAATAATAACCTCGGTGAGACGAGGGAAAGCGGAGGAAAAATGAGTAAGAAAAAGAAAACAGCTATTGCTGCGTTGATCGTGCTAGGTATTGTGGCGGTAGGCTTGGCTGCTGGCGTATATGCGAAGTATATTGCGTCGTTTACGGCGAATGGCGGTCAGGCTGTAGTGGCTAAGTGGGCGTTCGAATCCGATAATGAGTCAAAGACTGTGTCCTGCAATCTAAGCGACACCTATACCGCTAGCACGCTAGTTAATGGGAAGATTGCGCCCGGCACGTCTGGCGTATGCAAGATTCAGCTCGTGAATACTAATAGCGACGTGGCTGTTAGATATACGGTTAGGCCAGTTTTAGACAATAACGGGAAGATTGAAAATCAGCCATCTAACTTGAAGCTGTACACTGATGCTGATCATCAAAATGCGCTTACGGCTACTGGTGTTTCTGGCAACTTGACTCCTAATCAATCTAATGCTACGGAAGTTGCCATTTATTGGGAATGGAAGTATGAAACAGGTGGTTCTGTTACGTCTGGCAATATAGTGGATTCACAGAAAGAAGGCGATGTTGCGGATACGAATGACGGCAAAGATTCGAAAACGATGGCTGTATCCTTCGAGGTGCAGGGCATTCAAATACAACCTAGTGCTCAATAATCTGGGTTGAAAAAATATTTAGCGTGGAGGTTTAGCCTCCACGTGGCCAATGAATAAATTAATTGTCCGCGTGGAGGCTAAGAAGTAGATACGTAATGAAGAAGGAAGAGCGAAAGGGCAGCAACAAAATATTGTGCGTGATCGTGGTCTTATTATTGGCGGCGATTGCTATTTTGCTTTGGCTCCTCTTTAGGCCACAGCCAGAGCCGGCTAAGATTCCAACTGGCAATGTTGATGTTTTCGACATTAGAATCGGTTGCCTTTGTGGCCGCAAAGACGACGACGATAATAAGGGTGGTGATGATGACGATTCGGGGTGTGACAGAGACGCAGATGGCTTTTATCCGAATGTGTCGCCTGGCAAGAATAGCCAGAAAGGAAACTCCGAAAAGACGATAAATGGCGATACTGACACAGACGTTGATCGTGCTGGCATAGTTTACGTTGACGATAAAAATGGTTGGTACGTCTATCAGAAGAGCTTAGAGATTTTTAATAATGCGGCATTCGAATATACGAATAAGATTGCGCCGGGGGTGTCGAATTCTTATGATTTTAAAGTTCATAATGAGACAAGCAATAAGATTCAATATAATATTGAATTCTCTGAAGAATCCGAATATGCCGTAAATATGAAATACCGATTGAAGAGGGCGGGCGCCTATGTGGTTGGCAGTGAGACGGAGTGGGTATCCGCAGAGCAACTTTCGACATCGATGAAGCAATTGGCCATAGATGGGGTGGATACATATACGCTGGATTGGATGTGGCCATATGAGGACGGAAAAGACGGCCAGGACACGAAAGCTGGAGAGAATATGAGGTCCGAGTATCATTTAGGGATTAAGGTAAACTTTGAGGAAGTGTAGTAGTGCGAGGGAGAAGGCAACATATTTCAGTTATGAAATTGGGGCTTGGATTGTTGTTGTTACTTGCAATTACGGCAGTGGCGACGGCGAGCATTTTTGTAGTGGCGAAGATGATCGGTCTAGTTAATGCGACTGACGGAGATATGCAGGTGGCGAAGTGGGATGTGCAGGTCGCCGGCGCGAGCGAAGCCGTAAACATGGTTGCGGGCGGCGCGGCGCAATCATATACCGTTACTGTGACAAATAATTCGGATGTGTCGAGTACTTATGCGATAAAGGTGTCTAACATTCCGGCGGGGATAAAAGTTGGGCTGGCGAGTGGCCCTCTACAGGAGCCGAATGATGGTACGGTTATTTTTACGAACACGGGTGGCGCTTTAGGGTTTGAGGCGCCAAACAATAGTCGGCAGCACACTTTAGTGCTACAAGCGGATCTAGATGACGCGGTGGCGACGCCAGAAAATGGCGAGCGAATAGATGTGGACATTATGTTTACTCAGGAGGATCCACGAGTATGATGCGACGCAAGATGGTGATGGCAGCGATGCTGTTGATGGCGGTTAGCCTTAGCATAGCGTATGCGCCGAGTGCACAGGCGAAATATATTGATGCCAAGAATGTAAAGATGACCATTAATATATGTAAGCCGCGTTATATGGTGCATTTCGATGCGAATGCGAATGACGAGGTAGAGGGGGAGATGGATGATCAGGAGTTTACCTATGGTACTGAGCGGGCGCTGACGCTAAATAATTACACGCGTGAAGGCTATTCTTTTGCAGGATGGAATACTTTGGCGGACGCCGGCGATGGTGGCCATGCGTATAGCAATGGCCAGAGAGTGCGAGATTTGGATGCTCTTGATGGCACGGTGGTGGATGGCGAAGTGGTAACTTTGTATGCGCAGTGGGAAGAAGTAGCAATGCACGAGGTCTTTAGGATGGCTGGCGCTTGCACTTTTAATGGTGGCAATGAGATAACAGGTGGGTCTGATTGCCCTTACGCTAATCAGGGGCTTACCTATATTAATACTGGTGTAAAGTTATATTCTGAAGAAAACTATGATAAGGATTACGAGATTGGCTTTACGATTGATTCGTATACTCCGAATAGTAACGTGAACCAAGCTGTTTTTATGAATTCAAAACTTGAGGATGAGTCGTCGGGGTATCCTGGTATTGTAGTACGCAAGAGTGGTAACGACATAGAGATAACTCAGACAATCAATGGCGTGAAGGAAATGAGAAAAAAGGCCGCCAATAAAACTAAAAAGGTGGTAATAATGCGTGTCGGTGGGATAGTTTACTACTCGTTCGACGATGGGGACTTCTTGGAATTGCAGGATATAAGTGGAACGTCACAGTATTTTGATACGGCGGTTTGGTTTGGTGCGGCGGCGGATGCGAATAATAACCCATTAAGGTATCTAAGGGGTACGTTATCGGATTTGTATGTCAAGATGGGTCAGAGCGATAGCCGAACGATTACCTTCCATGCGCATTGTGACGATGTGGCAGGATGTGCTGATCCGGCACCATTAGCGGTGATTGCGTCGCGTAGAATCGGAGATATCTTGCCGATTCCAGTAAAAAGTGGCTATACGTTTAGCGGTTGGTTTACGGAAGAGGACGGTCAAGGAACGCGCATAAATGCAAATTCAGTGTTGACGGAAGACATCGAAGTGCATGCATACTGGCGAGAAGATAATAGCGTATGTGAAGTGGGTGGAGTTGGCCATGAGACTTTGGCGGATTGTTTGAATGCGGCGGCGCAAATACAAGGAAGAGTGGTAATTAAGCTAGTCCAGGATACGCATGAAAATATCACGATTGCTGCGGGGATGGATATCGAATTTGATTTGGGTGATTACATAATGGGTGACGATGGTGTCCAAAATAAGCCGGTTATTGATAATTTTGGAACGGTAAAAATAACAAATGGTACTTTGACTTCGAAGATGGGGGCTGGCGTATTCGACAATGAAGTGGGCGCAAGCTTATATATGAGTGGCGGTCAAATCATTGCCACGGGGACGCGCCAGGCGATTTATAATAATGGCGGCTACGTTGAGCTGTCTGGCGACGCATATCTCAGAGCTTCCTCTTCAGAGCGGGCGACTATGCATAACCTAAAGAACGGCACTTTGATAGTGAAGGGCGGAACTATTGTTGCGACTAGGCAAGAAGGCATAAAGAATGATTTGGGGAGCGTTACGATAGGTGTGGCTGGTGACGGAATTGATTCGACGACCCCTGTTATTCAAGGGACGACTTACGGCATTACGACGACGCCGGATATTACGATGTATGACGGTGTTTTGAGGGGCAGAACAGCAGCAATTAATGATGCGTTGAAGATAACCGCGTTTGAGGTGGGAGCTACCCCAGTGGCCGGAACTGAAGTTATTGATGGCGCGACGTATCAGACTTTGCATTACGAAATAAGTGCGCCGTAACGCGCCTAAAGCGCTAATGGTGTGCTATTATAGTTATTAGTATGAGTGTGGTAATCGGAATAATAATTGGTATATTGATGTTAATGTTTCTCGTGACGGCGCACGAGTTTGGACATTTTATTGCTGCGCGTCGAAACGGGGTGGAAGTAGAGGAATTTGGGATTTGTTTCCCGCCGCGAGCCATGGCGTGGCGCAAGGTAAACGGAAAGTGGCGCCGATTAAAGAAGAAAGAGTGGAAGAAGCCGCCGGGCAAGGGGACGATTATTTCTTTGAACTGGTTGCCGATTGGTGGTTTTTGTCAAATGAAGGGCGAAAGCGATGCCGATACGGAAGTAGGCAGTTTTGGAGCGTCAAATTTCTGGCAAAAAACGAAGATTCTATTCGGCGGCGTGGCGATGAACTGGCTAGTGGCTTTTGTATTGTTAACTATTTTGGCTTGGATTGGAATGCCTCATTTCTTGGAGGGGCAGTTCAAAATGGAAAATGATACTCGCGTGTTGGTCGAGACTCCAGTTACGATAGGGGAAGTGATGACGGATAGCCCCGCTAATCGGGCGGGTTTAAGAAACGGCGATATCGTGCGAAAAGCGCGTGTGATGGGAGAAAATGCGGAAAGGGCCAATATAGCGACAACGCAGGATCTACTAGATTTTAACAATCGGCACGCCGGCAACGTAGTGTACTTTACTTGTGAGCGTGATGGCAAAGAGACCGTTGTGGAAGTTAAGCTGAATGAAGCTGGTGCTGAGTATTTGTTGGGGGCAGGTATTTCGGGGAATGTGTATTATAGGAGCTCTTGGAGTGCGCCGATTGTTGGTTTTATGACTACAGCTCAGATAACGGGTGAAACTTTTAAGGGTGTGGGAATGCTTTTGTACAACTTGGTGAGTGGCGTAGTGCAACAAGTGAACCCTAACCAGGAAGTACGCGAGAATGGTGCGGCGGCAATAAAGAGCGCTGGCGATTCCGTGAGTGGTCCAGTCGGAATAATTGGCGTTTTGTTTCCGGCTTTTGCAGCCAGCGGCTTGAATAATCTAGCCTTCTTGGTGGCGTTAATATCTATTTCGTTGGCTTGTATGAATGTGTTGCCAATTCCGGCTCTAGATGGCGGTAGGTGGCTTCTGATTGCGATTTATCGCTTGCGAAAGAAAAAGTTAACCAAAGAGACCGAGGAAAAAATTGTCGGCAGGGCTTTCATGGTAATATTGGCATTGGCAGCAATAGTGACAGTAATTGATATTATGAGGTTATTCTGATGGCCGAAAAGAAAGAGAATTGGTTTGCGAAAAAAATAGCTGCGACAAAGAAGCGTGCGCAGAAGGATAAAAAATACAAAAAGCGCGTGATTGCTGTCTGGGCGATTGCCCTGACGATATGGACTGGCGCAATGTTCTTTTTGGCGCAGATTGTTGTGAGCTTAGTCGCTTTATTCTTCATAAAACAGTTCAATTTGGTGATTAATGAGAATGTTGCGCAGACGGTAATCATGGCGATTTCGTATGTTGTAGCGATCGTTTTAATAATTTTGCCGCCTTGGTATTTTATGAAATCCAAGGTAGGAAAAGATGGCCTTGGCTTGAGGGGGTTGCCGACTTGGACGGACATTCTGTTGGCACCAATTGGCTACATCGCATCGATGGCGGCGACTATGGCGGTATTATTGGTAATTCAGGCGTTTGTGCCGTCGTTTAACCTACAAGAAACTCAAGACGTTGGGTTTAGGATGGAGTCACTCTATTCTAATGCAGATAAGATGGTGGCTTTTGCAGCATTAGTGATATTGGCGCCGATTGCGGAGGAGCTGATATTTCGTGGGTATTTATATGGAAAATTGCGCACAAGATTAAGCGCTATTCCGGCTATCATTCTCGTATCCGTGCTGTTTGGCTTTATGCATGGCCAATGGAATGTAGGTATCGTCGTGGGAGTGATGAGTATTTTTCTATGCATTGCGCGCGAGCTAACTGGCACGATATACGCTGGGATTCTAATGCATATGATTAGGAATGGCTTAGCATTTTATTTGCTTTATATTAATCCGATTAGCGCGGTGGGCGTGTTGGGCGTCGCTCTTCCGGTATTCTTGCTATAATTAGAGAATATGCCAGAATTGCCAGAAGTTGAGACGATAAGGCGTGGGCTTGATAAGTTAATTTTGCATAAAAAAATAGCAGCTGTGCATATTTTGTGCGAAAAAAGTTTTAGAGGTGATGAAAAATGGCTAATTAGCCAAGAAATTGATAAGCTGGATCGTCGAGGAAAGGCGCTACTAATCCATCTGTCGAACCAAATGTGGATGATGGTGCATTTGCGAATGACGGGGCAGATGATTTTTGTTGGCGACGAGAAGTTTGCCGCTGGGCATCCAGATGGAGGTTTTACGGAGGAGATGCCGGGGCGTCATACGCGAGTATATTTTGATTTTGAGGATGGAACGCATTTATACTTTAATGACCAACGCAAATTTGGCTTCATTGCGGTCTTAGATGAGCTTGGCCTCGAAGAGGATAATTTCTTGAAAAAGTTAGCACCAGAGCCATGGGACATAGGGGAAGATGCTTTCTGGGAGATGCTGCAAAGACATAAGGCAGCGCCAGTTAAGGCAGTAATCTTGGATCAGAGTAATATTGCCGGGGTTGGTAACATCTACGCCGATGAGGGATGTTTTTATGCTGGCGTTTTGCCGTGGCGACGTTGCGGCGATTTGAGTCGCGAAGAATCCGATTTGCTTCTAAAAGGACTATGTGAAGTGATGCAGGCGGCAATTGATAGCGGTGGCTCTACGATGAAAGATTACGTGCGTGCGGATGGTAGTAAGGGTAGTTATCTTGAAAAGTTTGCTCAGGTTTTTCGACGTGATGGTTTAGAATGTAAGCGCTGTGGCGGCATGATAGAAAAGACGCGCGTGGCGGGGCGGGGCACGCATTATTGCAGGGGGTGTCAGAAATGATAAAGATTTTTTATGGAAACGACCGCCAAAAAGCGCAGCTAGATATAGTGAAATTGCTTGGTGATGATTATGAGGTGATTGAAGCGGAAAATATAACGCGAGGAGACATGGAGTCAATTTTTAAGGGTACGTCCTTGTTTGGTGAAACGCGAAGAATATTGCTCAAAGGATTGAACGAAAACAAAGAGTGTTGGGAAGTTCTACCGGAATATCTTGAAACTACACATGAGATGGTGATTTGGCTGTCGGCGCTAGATAAACGCTCTACGGTCTATAAGGCAATTGCAAAAAGAAAAGAGGTGGAAGTAAAAGAGTTCGCGCAAGAAGCGAAAGTGGATAGATTTTTGGCGTTTAAGATTGCAGATGAGGCTTTTGCGGGGCATGGGGCTAGAGCGGTAAAGATGTGTGAGCAGATAGAAATAACAGACGATGCGTATATGACGATGGGGGCGATAATATCTCAAGCAGCCAAACGCTTAGAGGCAAAGAATTCTAAAGCAGCTCGAGCAATACAAATACTCGCTAAAGCCGATATGGATATGAAAAGCGCAGGCGTGGATGCTTGGAGTATTGTAAAAATAGCGTTATTAAAAATAGGACAACTGAGATAAAAAATATCTCCGAATCGGTTGTGATTTGGAGATACTTAGACTTGTTAGATTAAGCGGCGTGTACTTCAACGCGAGTGCGCGGAACACTTTTGCCTGAGAAGTGATTCTTCTTGGTTTTTACGAAGACAACTTTGCCATCGATAGCTGCATGAATAGTAAAGTTGCGGCTCATGAAGGTGCCGGGGCCGGCAATTTTCGTAGCGCCGGTTTGGCGAACGAGAACTTCGCCAGTCTTTACTAGTTGGCCACCGAAACGCTTGACGCCAAGTCGTTGGCCGGCATTGTTGTGTAGGTTTTTGCTGGTACCGCCAGCTTTGACATGTGACATACTACTTTTTCCTTAATACTATTATTTGACGCGCAACGATTTGATCCTCTCGGTAATATAAGAGGTCATCGTAAGACGCATAACGATACTTTATGGCATTATATCCCAGTTTGTCGATTTCGTCAAGGATATTCACCCCTGAATAGGACCCGTCGGGGCGTCTCCAGGACGGAATGGCAAGCGCTAATGTTGCACCGCTTGGTATTTGGGTGAAAATATTTTTCAAAAAGCTTGTAAGTAGTATTTTGGCATCCTGTTGGAGTGCTTTGAGCTTGATTTCGGCAGGGGGCGCAGAGAGCGGATGGCCAAGATATATTTCTGATGCGATAAAATCTGGCTGAGCGAGCCGCCATTTATGATTAGTGGCGTCGCCTGGTTCAAGGCGTAGCTTAGGTGCGTTGGTTTTTTGGAGCTGAGGTGTGCGGTCGGTGATCCAATTGAGGTTTTTGCGACTGTAGTCTATCATCTTTTCGGATAAATCCGTACCATAGGCCGAATAACCCATGAGGACTGATTCTTGGAGGATGACGCCGGTGCCACAAAATGGATCGAGGACGGTGCCGGTTTTGGCGCCCGCAGTGGCGAGATTGACGAGAATTTGCGCTAGCTTAGGTGGCAACATGCCGACGAAGGCATCACGAGCAGGGCGCGCTCGGTCGCGTTTGGCGTAGGCGGTGATATTCTGAGTGCCGATAGAGATAGCGGTGTATTTGCCATATTTAACGATTTCGATATGATTAGTTTTTTCGCCGAGTTGGTTATGGTGTGAAGCGGCGGAGCTAATGGTGGCGCTTTTGCCATTAGGAACGAGGCGAACATTGCGACCGTGGCGCTTGAGGAGGTTCTTGTATTTGAGGGCTAGCTCCCAAGTTTTGCGTGGGTTGGCACGTTCGGAGTAGTCTGAGATGCCGAGAGTAATCTTACCGGCTGGAAGGCTAGATAAGTAATCCTGGATTGGCTGATCGATGACCTGGGCGACTTTGATGGTGCCGCCGAGACGATTGAGCGGAACGGAGTGAGTGGTGACTAGGGCTAAATTAGAGCCAACCTGTTTGACTTTGCTACTTGAAAAAATCGCCTCTAGCTCGGCGAGGGATATTTTTGGCTCACGTCCTAGTACAAAAAGGAAAGTCATTGTGCTAATATTGTAGCATATGTTTAAGAAGATTCTTAGTGTAGTAACGTTGGTTTTGGTGGCTTTTATTGCCTATAATGCGTTTAGCGCTGAGGTGGTGGTAGACGGTCAGACGATGACGATGCTAGAGGCGACTTGGAATGCGCTAAAGAGTATCAATATCTGGGTATTACTACTGATTATTCCTGAACAGATTCTGATGTATTACGCAGCCGGCCAGATTTATTTTGCATTTTTGACTCAGCGCAAGAGTTTCAAGATTTCCCAGGCAAAACTAACAAGGATCTCTTTAGAGATTAATTTCGTTAATCACGCATTGCCATCTGGCGGGACGAGTGGCCTGGCATATCTTATTTGGCGTCTGAAAGAGTTTAATATTACCGCTGGGCAGATTAGTTTTGTGCATATTCTGCGGTACGGTATCTGTGCTATCGGTAATGCGGTGCAGACGATTTTTGCAATTTTATTTGTATTGATTGCTGGATGCGTGATTCCGGGCGGAATGTGGGCAGTATGGCTGTCGGCATTAATTGCTTTTGGCATTCTTGGTCTGATTGTGATAGCTTGGTTAATTGTGCGCAAGCAGAAGAATATTGACTGGTTGGCTGATGTATCGTCGAGGTTTATTAATAAGATTGTGCGAAGAATTTCGCGTGGCAAGAAACGCAAATTCTTGAGAGAAGAGAATGTGTCGAAGTTCTTTAATGATTTGCGCGAAGATTACTTGGGGCTTAAGAAGAACCGCAGAATGTTGGGTAAGCCGATGATTTGGGGTTTGTTCTACTCATTCTTAGAGTTGGCTACTTATTGGGTGGTGGCATGTGCTTTGGGGCATCCAGAAATTCTACCTCAGATCATGATTGCAGAAGGTGTTGGTAGTGTAGTAGGCACAGTGATGGTTACGCCTGGTGGAATGGGCGGCTATGAAGGCGCTTTCGTGGCGGTATTGGTGGCGACTGGTGTTGATTTGCAGGTGGCCACGATTACGGTGATTGTGACGCGCGTATTAGTACTTCTCGGTACGATTGTGAGCGGCTATGGATTCTATCAGCATGCTATTATGAGGCGCTCGGACAAGTTTGAAGCAACGGCTACTCCAGAGGAATAATATAGATGGAGCCGACGCAGGTTTATAGCGTATCGGATTTTCAGGCAGTCTTAAACCAAATTATGGAGACTGCTTTTTCTGGTGTTGTGGTTGAGGGGGAAGTGTCGAGCTTCAAGATTAATCAGGGGAAATTTGTATTTTTTGACCTGAAAGACGACCAGGCAAGCGTGGGTTGTTTCATGATGAAATTTGCACTCAGATTTCCACTAGAAGACGGAATGAAAGTGCGCGTTCGGGCGATTCCGAAACTAACAAATTGGGGAAAGTTTTCTTTAACCGTGCAGGCCGTGGTGCCGGTGGGTGAGGGGAGTTTAAAGAAAAGTTTTGAGCTCCTAAAAAAGAAATTAACAGCTGAGGGGTTGTTTGCACCAGAGAAAAAGCGACCATTACCAGAAAACATAGTAAAAATTGGCGTAATTTCTAGTACGCAGGCGGCTGGATATGCAGATTTCTGCAAGATTTTGAATGAGAGATGGGGTGGGCTGGAATTGCAGGTGGCGCACTGTCAGGTGCAGGGCATGGTGGCGGCGGACCAAATCATGAAGGCGCTTAGCTATTTTAATGAGCGCTCGGAAGTGCAGGCGATAGCAATACTTCGAGGTGGTGGATCGGCGGATGATTTGGCGGTATTCAATGATGAGGCTTTAGTTAGAGCGGTGGCCGCCTCGAAAATACCAGTAATTACCGGTATAGGGCATGAGATTGATGAAAGTCTGTGCGATTTGGCGGCGGACGTCGTGGCGTCGACGCCTTCGAATGCGGCACAAATGCTTTCGCGCGATCGCAAAGAGATAGTTGTAGCCATCAGAAGTGATATAAATCGAATAAATAATTTGCTCAATGCTAAGATAGATGAGCTTATTGTCGATACCAGGGATGTTTTGCGTGTGGGACGCGATATTGTTGTAAAGATTACAACAATAGAGAGCGAAATTGCGGCGCAGAAGCACGTTTTGGCACAATTGAACCCAGACAATGTATTAGAACGTGGCTATGCGTTAATTCGAGGTGAAGCAAAAGTTGGTAATGTTGTTGAAATTACAACATATAAGCAGGATATAAAAGCTAAGGTAACAGAGGCAAAGGAGCGAAAATGACGACAAAAAAGAAAAATGTGAGTGAAAAGATTGCCGAACTGAAGGCGGGCACGGATTGGTTTTATTCGGACGATTTTGTATTGGACGAAGCTAGCCAAAAGTATCGAGACTTAATGAATCTCGCAAAAGAGATTGAGCGAGATTTGGTTGAGATGAAAAATGAAATCAAAATTATCGATGAGGACTTTAGTAAGTAGGTCTAGGCAAGAGGCTTGCGAAAACGTTTGCGCTAAAATATAATTGTAGTATGGACCAGAATTGGAATAATAGTGCTAATGGCAATTCTATGCCGGCGCCAAATATGGGCATGGATCCGAATTTCGTGCCGAACAATGAGATGAATACGAATCAGTCGCAGATGCCGAATAATTCTTATGCGCCGCAGATGACGCAGATGCCGCAAGAGCCGAATATGCAACCTCCGCAAATGCCTCAGCAGAATCAACAGCCGATGCCGATGCAGCAGCAGATGCCACAGATGGCTGCGCCAAACATGAATATGGGCGGGAGCGCTCCAGTTCTGAATCAACCGGGTGTTTCGGCTGCAGCAAGACCCGCAAAGGTCAAGTCTGATAAAGGCTCACTTATAGAAACTATTATTTTGGTCGTTGTTTGTTTGATAGCGGCGGCGGCGATTATCGTAGCGGTTATCTTCTTCATGAAGTATAACGAGGTCAACGAAGATCAAGAGGCTAAGACGGCGGCGGCAGTAGCAGAGGCGGTAGCTAGAGAGCAGGAGCTAGCGGCCAAGAATCTAGAAGAGAAGCTCAAAGAGCCAAATCTTGAGTTCCGTGGCCCAGAAGATTATGGTTCGATTAGTTTTCAATATCCAAAAACTTGGAGCGTCTACGAGAATAAGGACGCAACGAAGAATGGTGATTATGAGGCAATCTTCCATCCAAAAGTTGTGCCGTCGCTCAGTAATGAGAATTCTCGATACGCTTTGCGTTTTGCGATATACAACCGTAGATTCGATGACGTTGCTAAGCAGTATGCCGGCAAGAAGGGCCTAGATGCGTCAAACTTCGAAACCGATGGTGGCAATATTACGGGTATGCGCTATCGCGGCGCAATCACGAGTAAGATAAATGGCACTTTCGTACTCTTTAAGGTCAACGATAAGACTGGGGTTTTGCAGACCGATTCCGACATATTGCTGGATGATTACGAGGCTATCTTGAAGACTTTGCGTCTCGGAACTGACTAGTGTAGAATAGGGGGCATGGAGAGTGAGGTATTTGGTGCGAGTTCGAGCGCGGCGATTGTTGCGCATGAATTAAAGGGGCCGTTGAGTCTATCGCGCCAGCTCGCTCTTTCTTTGGAGCTCGAAAATTCTTTGGCGGATGCGCGGGAGATTGGCCGACAAATTGCGGCGACTTCCGAGAGGGCATTGCGGCAGGTAGAAGATTTGACGCGCGTGGCGAGATTGGACGATGCGTTGTTTGAGATGGAGCCGGTTAATCCGCGAATCGTATGCGACGAAGTAGTTGCGGAGCTGTGGAAGATGTTTAGGTTTAATCGGCGAGAGCTGAAGATAGACTATCGGAATAAGCAAAGATTAGTGGTGGCTAATCGTCAATTGCTATATTCGGTGGTCTATAATTTTTGCCTGAATGCGATGAATTACGGCGAAGAAGAATTACCAAGTCTAGTGGCAGTTTACGATAAACAAGGGAAGATTAGGATTGACGTGCGCGATTACGGGCCGGCGGTGCCGACTAAAGTATGGCGTGAGATTAAGAACGGACTCGTGAAGAAGCCGGTAGATATTGCGATGCGGCCCGGTTCGTCCGGTCTTGGGTTGTATATTGCGGCGAAATTCGCCAACTACATGCGTGGCGATTTTGGCCTGGTACGACATCGTGATGGGACGAGCTTTTATGTGGATTTACCAATAAGCGGACAATTGAGCTTGGTATGATCTATATAATTGAAGATGATCGCGGGTGGGAAAACTACTACCGCCGAATTTTGAAGGACTATGATTTGAAAGTGTTTCATGATGGTGTAGCGGCGATATCGATGATGGATGATGCTGTCCCAGAATTGGTGATTTTGGATATTTTGTTGACTGGGCCGACTGGTTTTGCGGTATTAAACGAGATGAGAAGTTATCCTGAGTTGGCAAAGGTGCCCGTATTGATAGTGACGAGTGTAGCTATGAAGAATGAGTTGGCCGAGCAATATGGTGTAGCTGGCGTGCTGGACAAAGGAAAAATGACGCCGCAGGAGCTACTAGAAGCCGTTCAGGAGGCTTTGGCATGAAAAACGAAAAGACTATGCGACGACAGCCGGATTTGCGCACAGAAGCGATTATATTGCGCCGTACGGACTATGGCGAGGCGGATCGCATTTTGCAAATTCTAACACCTGAAGGGAAAAGGAGCGTGATTGCTCGGGGCGTGCGTAGGGAGAAGTCGAAATTAGCGGGTGGAATCGAGCTTTTTAGTGTTTCCGAAGTTGTAATTCATGAGGGGCGAACAGAATTGGGAATTTTAACCAGCGCCAAGTTGATTGAATATTACGATGCTTTCGTAAAGGACATAGAACTGATTGAAATGGGCGGAGCAATGATGCGAAGCGTAAATGCGCGCGCAGAGCAAATAGAATCGCCGGAGTTTTATAAGATATTAAAACAGTCGTTGCAGGCGATGCAGAAGCATGCTGGTGAGCCTGGACGATGGAAAGATATTTTGCGAGCATGGTGGGGAATTAACTTGACGCGTGCGTCTGGCGAGGATGTAAATTTGCGTTTCGATACGGATGGCGAGAAACTCTCGGCGGAGCAGCGGTATTACTGGGATGAAGAGCAAGTTGCTTTAGCAAAGGCAAATGCTGGGCGAATCGGGGCGAATCACATTAAGATGATGCGTCTGATGGCTTCTGGGCCGGCGGAATTAGCGATGAAGGTGCAGGGTGGAGATTCTTTGATTGACGAGGTTCTGTATGTGGCTAAATGTCTGGAGCGGGTGACGATATGAAGAAAAAACTATTGTATATTGAGTTTTTACGTGCGATTGCTGTCTTATTTGTGATCTTTAATCATACGGGCGGGGATGGATTTCGGTTATTTCTGAAATATCCGGCGGGCAGCATCCAATATTGGACATGTTTATCCGTGTCGATTTTTTGTAAATTTGCGGTGCCGGTGTTTTTTATGATTTCGGGTGCATTATTGCTTGGGAAAGATGAGCCACTAAGAGTGCTATGGAAAAAACGAATAGCGCGGATGGCGATAGTGTTAGTAACGGTATCTCTAATGTACTATTTTGCAGAATGCTTGTTGATTGGTCCTACGCCTTTTGAGGGTTTTTTGCGACGGTTGTATGGGTCGGCCGTAAAGACGCATTTATGGTTCTTGTATCTATATATTGCTTTCCTGATAACTCTGCCGTTTTTGCGTTTGATGGTACAGAAGATGGAAGTGAAGCATTTTTACTATTTGATTGGGTTAGCCGTGCTGTTTGCGATTTTGAGTTATATTGGCCTAGGGACTGAATGGCCGGAAGTTTACTATAAATTGAAGCCGGCATGGGTACTCTCGACAATTGTGCTGTATCCATGCGTTGGCTACTTTTTGGAGCAACGCGTGGATGAGCGATGCTATTCTGTAAAGCAGTTAGTGATATTGTGGGCGGCGAACATTTCGACGATAGCAATAACGGGTGCATTGATAATGCGAATTGGAGAAGGAGATGATCGCTATGATATATTCGGTCTAATTAACTCAATCTGCGTCTTTTATACGGCAAAGTTGCTATTTATGAAATGGCATTCGGGCAAAGTGGCGAAGTGGATTATTAATGCGTTGGGCGGTAGTGCATTCGGAGTATATTTGATTCATGTGGGTCTACTTTCGGGAAGATTGAAGCAGGTAGTGTTCGATAGTATGATTGGGGTCGGCGTGAATAGTATGGCGGCATGTTGGGCGTGGTGCTTGGTAGTGTATCTAATATGTATGGTGGTGGTTTGGTTAGTTCGAAGACTGGCGTTTATGCGGAAATATATCTAGTGCGTGCGTGCAGTGGTATAATAGTTAATATGAAGAAATGCCTAATTAGGTACAGTTTGAGCATCGGCCTTCGGGCCTAGTATTCTTGTGACTCTGAGAGCAAAAAGCGGGGAGAGATATTTTTAAAGCAGAGGGAGATGATAATTATGGCAAAAATGGAAGATATAGTTAGCTTATGCAAGCGTCGTGGGTTTATTTGGCAAGGTTCCGATGTTTATGGTGGTATGGCGGGGACTTGGGATTTTGGTCCTTTGGGAGTAGCGCTAAAGCGTAGAGTGATGAGTACTTGGTGGCAGTATTGGGTAGAAGATCGTGAGGATATGTATGGGGTGGACGCGGCGATTATTATGAATCCAAAAACATGGGAGGCATCTGGCCATACGGCAACTTTTGCTGATCCTTTGGTAGAATGTGGTGCGTGTCATGGCCGTTTTCGTGCAGATAAGCTAGCAAAAGGCGTCAATGAGAGTGTGACGACTGAAGAGTTTTTGGCGCAGAAAGTGAAATGTCCAACTTGCGGTAAGTTTGAGTGGGGCGAGATTCGCAAGTTTAATATGATGTTCCGTACGCACGTGGGGCCGGTCGACGATGATAGCTCAATTGCCTACTTGAGGCCAGAGACGGCGCAGGGTATTTTTACGAACTACAAGAATGTCGTGGATACGATTTATCCAGATTTGCCGTTCGGTTTGGCACAACAGGGGAAGGCTTTTCGCAATGAAATTTCACCGCGCGACTTTATCTTGCGCGATCGCGAGTGTGAACAGATGGAAATTGAATATTTTATCGATCCGGCAAACTGGAAAGAAAGCTTTGAAATGTTGCACGAGCAATATTATAAATTCTTGACGGAAGAGATGGGGCTAGATAAGGATCGTATTCATGATCTTGAAGTGGCGCCGGAGGACCGCGCTCATTATTCAAAGCATACAGTTGATATAATGTTTGATTATCCGAATGGGCAGGAAGAGCTAATGGGGATGGCTTACCGTACAGACTTTGATTTGATGAATATTCAGAAGGCTAGCAATAAGAGTATGGAATATATTCCGAAGGGTGGCGGTGAGCGTTTTGTGCCGCATGTAATTGAGCCATCAATTGGCGTGGAGCGTTTGCTATTGGCGGTATTAAGCTGTGCGTATAAGGAAGAGAAGAAGGATGGTAAGACGCGCGTTATTCTGGCTTTGCCGGAACATTTGGCACCATATCGCTTCTGTGTGTCGCCACTGTTGAAGAATAAGCCAGAGCTGGTTGCGAAGGCGCGTGAAGTATATGGTGCTTTGCGCAGGAAGTATAGCAATGTAACCTGGGATGATTCTGGGAATATCGGCAAGCGCTACTTGAAGCAAGATGAGATTGGAACGCCAAAGTGTGTCGTAATCGATTTTGACACGCTGGAAGACGATACCGTAACCGTGCGCGACCGCGATACGACTGAACAAGAGCGCGTCAAAATTGCCGATTTATAATTTATTTGGGTGAAAAAGGGTGAGGCAGAATTACTTCGAAGATTGTTTGAAGAAGATCGAGTATAGCCGCCAAGACGGTAAGATTACGAGCGCTCAGGCAAAAGAGCTTCAGCTAGACGTAATGAATAAGACTGAGCAGAAGCGCAAGCTCGATCAGGATTTTGCTTTAGGAAAGATAGATGCGAAACTCTATAATGAGTGGGATGCTAATATTCGACGCGACGTATCGGGAATAAGCGATCGCGTCGATTTTTTGGGGGAGTTGCATCGGAAAGAAGAGAGGAAAAAGAAGTCTCTGGCTGTAATCGGCGTGGCTGCTGCGATTGGCGGTGTCTGTGCATTTTTCGCGGTTCCACAGTATCTTCATGCACATCGGACTATTGCGGGGATACCAGAGCCAATACAGATAAATATAGACGTTATGGTTAGCGAGGCGGAAAAGAAGGGGGAGAAAATCGAAATAGGAAAGACAATTAGCGGTGATGGATATCGGGCGGAGATGAACTATTTGGCTTCGTATGATATTAAAGGCTTGGTGGTTGAGGTTGACGATTATGATGGTAATGGCGCGCAGGCTTTCGATAAAGCGATACCGAGAGATATCAGCCTAGCGTGGGGGAAGTCGGCTGAATTTAGCAATGCTATTAAATGGTCACACGGCAATAGAAAACTGAAACGGGAGTATGATGGAAGTATATTCCAAAAGTATCCCATCACGCGCGAAGATATCGCGAGTACGTCGTCGAATAATCATATCTTGGTAGACGATGATAGATTGTACCGTAAATTGAAGAGGGTGCGAATTGGTGATTATATCGAAATGAAGGGTTATTTGGTTGAGGCGGTAATATCTGACGACTTGGGGAGAAACCCGTATAAGGTTAGTTCAAGTTTAGTGCGCAACGATTATTCTACAAGCGTATTCGATACTAGAACGAGCTGTGAGATTATGTATATAACTGATCTCGAATGGCTTGATTAGTGTTCGCTATTTTTGCCATCCTTAGGTTTCGGTGAGAAGTTGGGGATGATGGCATGGAGCTGGCTGACAAGTTTGTGGCGAGCGTGACGACTGAAAACTTTATCTAGCCATCCCGGATTAGGCTTAGAGTTCTTGGTCGTGATAATCTCAACTACGTCTCCTTGATTGAGCTTTGTTTTGAGATTGACCATTTTGCCGTTGATTTTTGCACCAGTACAAGCGGCGCCGATTTCGCTATGCAGACGATAAGCAAAGTCGAGTGGCATGGAGCCTTTTGGCAAGTCTATAATGTCGCCTTTTGGCGTATAGACGAAGATTTTGTCGGCAAATAGATTTAGTTTTAACTTTTTCTCATCTATCTTTTCGCCGGAAGCGAGTTTGGCGGCAGTTTCTTGAAGCTCTTTAATCCAAAACAGGTTAGCTGGGAGTCTATTGATACGACCTTCGGCATAGGCGGATGTGAGCTTTTGTTCGTTGTAGAAGAAAGTTGCGGCGAGGCCGCGCTCGGCGTAGTCATGCATTTCGTGCGTGCGGATTTGGAATTCAACGATTTGTTTGTCGTTTGTAATTACGGTCGTATGAAGCGACTGATAGCCGTTTTGTTTTGGCATGGCGATGTAATCTTTGACGCGTCCTTCCATAGGGTGAAAGAGCGAATGGATAATGCCGAGAACAAGATAGCAGGTCGTAGTATCCTCTACGATGAAGCGTAGCGCGATAATATCGTAAATGCGGTCAATATTTTGATTGTGTTTTGCGAGTTTCTTGTGGAGCGAGTAGATAGATTTGACGCGCCCGTCGCAGTCGTACTTGATATGTTCTTTCTTGAGCGCCTGTTCGACGGCTTCTTTGGCGGCCTTGAGCTTTTTGTCGGCTTTTTTGAGGCGCTCGGTTGTGAGTTTTTTGAGTTCTTCGTAGCGTTTTGGATTGACATACATAAAACTCGTTTCCTCGATTTCGACACGGACGCGTCCCATCTGGAGACGGTCGGCAAGTGGCGCAAAAACATCGAGCGATTCACGAGCAATTTTCTTTTGTTTTTCCGGAGGAAGTGCGCCGAGTGTGCGGAGGTTGTGCAGGCGGTCGGCAAGTTTGATGATAAGAACGCGGACATCTTGCCCGGTGGCGATTAAGAGTTTAAGCAAATTGTTGCCAGTTTCCGGTAAGTATTCGTCTAGGTTTTTCATGCCAGAACGAGCTTTGCCAAGTTTGGTAACTCCGTTTACGAGGAAAGCAACATCTTTGCCGAATTCGTCTTCGATTTCTTTGAGAGTAAGATCGGTATCTTCGACCGTATCGTGAAGGATGCCGGCTATGATACTGTCTTCGTCCATATTCCATTCTTGAAGCAGTTTCATGACGGCCAGCGGATGGATAATGTAGGGCTCGCCAGTTTTGCGCAGTTGACCTTCATGGGCCTTAGTGGCGATTTCGATGGCCTTTTTGATACGCGGCGATTGCTTGCTGCTCATAGTATTATTATAAACTAATGTTTACCATGATATTCAATTGCTGAGCGGCAGGAGCTGCATTTTCCGACAGTGCCAGTAATTGGATTCGTTTTGCCACAATGTGGGCATTTAACGACGTGTGGTGTTTTTTGTTTGCTTTCGATAGCTTTCGCTTTTAGTTTATAGTCATTTTCTTTAGTGATTGCTTCGTCGCGGCGCTGCATGTCGGAATAGTAACCGCTGATAAATTGTGAAATTTTGCTGCTTATAGTATTGATGAGATTTCGTAGTAGAATGCTGACAACTAATACCACTATTGCGACGATAAATGAGAATTTGGCGAAGTCGAGAAGTTTCGGATAATATTCCCAATTTAGAATTTCACTGAGGTAAGGGATGGCGATATTGGCATGGGTGGTTTCTAACAGCCAGTTGAGGCCAAATGGAAGTGCAAGAATGGCGCTTACGGCAATGATAGATATGGGTGCGCGGTAAAAATGGCGGTTACCAAAGACGACGTATCTGGCCAGGAGAACGATTACGCCGAGAGGTGGCAGAAAGAAAAGCAGTAATAATATTACGGGTATACTAAAAAGAATTTTCGTGATTTTCATAAGCATATTTTAGCATGCAATTATTCTTAGGGAGATGTGACTATCTGAGGTCTATCAAGTATAATAATTACAGTATGAGAAGTTTGAAGATACACGGTATTTACCGTCATTACAAGGGCGACCATTATTTAGTTGAGGGTGTGGCACACCATTCTGAGACTGGCGAGGAGCTAGTAATTTATCGGAGTCTATATGGCGATTGTGGACTATATGCGAGGCCGAAAGATATGTTTATGAGTGAAGTAGATCACAAGAAGAACCCTGACGTAAAGGCGAAATATCGTTTTACGCTACGTAATATTAAAAGCCTAAGAGAGGATCGATGAGGCTCTATTCTTGGAATGTGAATGGTTTGCGGGCGATCTTGAAGAAAGGCTCGCTGCAAGATTTTATAGAGAGCAATTCGCCGGACATTCTGTGTTTGCAAGAGACGAAGGCGAAGCAGGGGCAGGCAGAGATAGATTTTTCGGAGTATGAAGAAATCTGGAATTCGGCGGATCGAGCTGGTTATTCTGGTACGGCAATTTTTACGAAGATAAAACCGCTATCTGTTATTTATGATTTTCCGCAGGAGATAGAGGAGAAGGTTGACGGTTGGAACGATCAATTTGGCGATGCGCGTCAAGAGGGGCGCGTACTGACGGCTGAGTTCGATGACTTTTTTCTGATAAATGTATATGTACCAAACGAGAAGCATGATTTGGGGCGATTAAAATACCGAGAGCTAGTTTGGGATCGTGCGTTGTTGGCCTATATGTGCGAGCTGGACAAACAGAAGCCAGTACTAGTTTGCGGCGATTTTAACGTAGCGCACGAAGAGATTGATTTGGCGAGACCGAAGCAGAACGAGGGGAACGCGGGTTTTACAAAAGAGGGTCGCCAGGGTATGACTAATTATTTAAATAGTGGTTTTATCGACACTTGGCGCAGCTTGCACCCGGGCGAGCAGCAGTATTCATGGTGGTCTTATCGGGGAGGGGCGCGAGCGAAGAATATTGGTTGGCGGATAGATTATTTCTTGGCTTCGGAGCGACTGAAAGAGCGAATTGTTGCGGCGGAGATATGTGATGAAGTGACGGGGTCGGATCATTGTCCAATTTTGTTGGAGCTTAAATAAATGACGGACTACGACTATTGGCAAAAGCAAGGTGTAACACCATTGTATCCGGAAGTAGATTTGGAGGAGCCGGAGCAGAGGCGTTTAGCGGGGAGAATTCTAATTATTGGCGGCAATAAAAACGCGTTCTTTACGGTTGCGAATGCAATGAGTGTGGCGAATAGGGTTGGGGCTGGCGAGGTGAGGGTGTTGATGCCCGATTCGGTGAAGGGGCAGGTGCCATCGACGCCGGAGGTTTATTTCGCGCCAGCCGAGAAGGGGTCTGGCGGATTTGGCAAGGACGCACTGCCAGAGATGCTAATTCAGGCAGATTGGGCTGACGCTGTTGTATTAATTGGTGATGTAGGCAAGAATGCCGAGACGACAGTAATGCTGGCGGAATTTTTACGGACAATGACGAAACCGGTTTTTATTACGCGTGATGCGGTAGATGCTGTAATTCCGGAAGTGGCGGATTGGAGTATGCTACGAGAGGCGGAGACTTTTATGTTATTGACTATGTCGCAATTGCAAAAGATGATGCGGACTATGTATTATCCGAAAATAATTACTTTGTCGATGCCGACAAACCAATTGGTTGAAACTCTTCATAAGTTTACGATAAGCTACGGAATGACGATTGCAACTTATCATAACGAACAAATTATTGTTGCGGAGCAGGGGAATGTGGTTACGCAGCCAATAACGAACACTGACTGGACGCAGTTGACGCTCTGGGATGGCACATTGGCCGTGCGGGCTGTTTTGGCGCGGCAATGGAATTTGACAATAGAAACTTATAAGTGTTTTGCGTCGGCATTATTGCGGCGCGATTTTGAATAAAACTAGTTTTTTGATTTTTTCGTTTCTTGCATGGTTTCTAGAAGTGGCCAATAGAGATCTTCTTCTGGTTTGATTTTGAAGTTTCGCATTGAGCCATCGTCAGAGAATGGAATATCCATATCTCCACGCATAATAACGATAGGGGTGCCTTCCGAGCTCTCGCCCATGGCTTTGACTGCCAAAGTAGTGAGGGGGTCGATTAGGTCTACCTGTGTCAGATGCAGCTCGTGGTCGAAAAGGTCTTTTTCGCCCCGAATATCTCTTAGCGGCTCAATCCCCGCTAGACCGATTGTAATGCCGGTAACGCCCCAGCGTAGTGGCGTAGTATGGGAATCTGTTGCGACAATGCCAAGCTTTTTTAGCTTGAACTTTTTCATGAGGCGTTTGCGTACTTCTTGGCAGAACTTGTCGATATCTTCTGGCCACATTACGAAGTGCCCTTCGGCATTGCTTTCGTCGATCCCGGCTGCAGGAATAAGTACGCCGTGCGCGACAGTTAAGTGGATGTCGTAATCACCGGCGGTGGAATGATAAGGATAGGAGAGAATGCGGTCGGCTTCTTTTTGAATTAGTTCTTCTTTGGATATCTCAGTCTTTTTGATAGTGCGTCCTTGATGGATAGCGATGATTTTCGAAGTGATAAAAACAATATCGCCGTCTTTGACTTCTAGTTGGTCGACGATGTCCCAGATTTCGTCTTTTGGCGGTCGTACGATGCGGGTTTTAATAGGGAATAGCTCTATTTTCATGGGGAAATTATAGCACGAAGGATGAAAAATCCGGCTCCTTTTTTAAGAGCCGGACGGTGTTAGCAATGACGGGAAATAAGTATTAAGTGCCGAGTGGACGCTCTTTACGATGTGGACATTCTTTTTGCCGGTGAGGTGCTTCAATATTCCTTCGCTTCGTTCACTTTTAATGATGAAAGCATAGTCGCATCTTTCTAGCATGCCCATATCATTCCAATGATCGCCGAAGGCGATGGTTTCTGTACCTTGCGGCAAGCGTTCACTGCAAAGTTGGTCGATGGCCGCCTCCTTGCTTACGTCGAGATCATAAATATCTACGGCGTTATACAAGCCTGCAGCCCATCGAAGGCGCGCTGCATCGTGATGTCTTTCTTCTGGTACGTGCGGATATATGAACGAGTGTAGCGTATCTCTATAGGTGCTGCTAATTTTTTGATGTATCCCTTCGGCGTGTTTTGCATTGTCTGTCCATATGCGAATTTTTGACGACCCGAGGATAATGCCTCTTTGTTCGACATCGCTGATGTAGCTGACTATCTCGTAGCGTTCATTGTTACTTAAGGACCTGATGATTTTTTTGATGTCGCGCAGAACGAGACCGTCCATCGCGTGTTGATAGATAGGCTTAATACCACCGTTTGTCATGCATTGGTATGTAATGGCGCCATCGTTTGTTACGATATAGTCTGTGTGAAATGCGACATCACTCATGTCCATTCGTAAGCAATCAAGGCTACGTCCAGTGATGATGACCACAATGTGCCCGTTTTTGCGTAACCTATCTATTGCCTGTATGTTTTGTTGAATTGTTTCTGGCGATTTTGGTGTGAAAACCGTGTCGTCAAAATCGAAGAAGAACATTTTTTTATTGGACATATATACCCCCCTAAAAAAGTTGTAAAAGATCTCTTTGAAACCGTCTTAGCTAACTGCGATATTATATCATAAAAACGAGCTCAAGGTAAGGTGTCCAGATTGAGCTATAATAAGCGGTATGAGATTGTATTTAGCTAGTCATAATTTAGGCCCATATACAAATGAGTTGTTAAAGTTAGTAAGAGAAGGTAGGAAAGCGCTCCTTATTGAGAATGCGCGGGATTACTATCCAGATGAAAAGCGCGCAAATGATTTGCGAGAAAAATTAGCAATGCTATCTAAACTTGGATTTGAAGTCGAGGAGCTAAATTTTCGGAATTATTTCGGCAAGCCAAACGAATTAAGGGATTTTATCGATTCATGCAAACCAGATTTAATATATGCAAGTGGCGGAAACGTCTTTTTGCTTGCGACTGCCTATCGTTTAAGCGGGTTTGATGAAATTTTGCGGGAAGACCTTGCTAGAGATAAATATGTATACGGCGGGTTTAGTGCGGGGATTATGGTGATTTGTAAAACGTTAAGACTCTACGGGCACGATTGCCTTGTGCCGGAACGTGTACCGGAAATATATGGAGTCGATGCGGTATTGGATGGTGTTGGCCTCGTAGATTACCAATTAATTCCGCACGCGGATGTTCCAGAACATCTCGAAACGACAAAAGAATATATTAAGCGTATCGAGGGCGCTGGTCTCGAAGCCTTACTGCTAAATCAGGAAGCAGTTATTGTCATAGATGGCGATAATCGACGAATACTCGGTCAATCTCCTCACCGAACAACAAAAACATGACCCAGAGGTCATCTTTTCGTTGCTGGTGGGCGAGGAGGGAC
>CAMJLE010000004.1 GCA_946406665.1 uncultured Candidatus Saccharibacteria bacterium
CACCATTCCGTCAAGATAAGTTGGCGCCACGACGGAACGGAGGGCTCCGTTACTGTAAAAATGATAGATTGCCCTTACGAAAACCCGCGTTGTCATATTATAGAGAGCCGTAGGTATAACATCGACAAGGAGCTGGCGATACTAATCCTCGTGATGGCCGAAAGGATCAGTAACGATCCCAGTCATTTCACTCTCGAAGATTTGGGCTTAGGGTCCAACTTCGATGTGAGCTACTAAAAACTGCCCGTTTGGGTAAAGCTCCTGCGCAAATTCTGCACAGGAGCTTTTTTATATTGTGCTATTCTGATTTCTTCTTTGGTTGGGGGTGATTGTATAGTATGCCACAACAATGGGCGGATGCTGCTCTACTAAAGACGATTCAAACACTACCCTAACCGCAGGCCTCTCGTAGAACAGTGGACCAAGACCGTCTGGGTGGTAGTCTGCAATAAATTTGAGTGCGTTTATCTGCTTAAAGGCAGTGATGACCTGGTCTCTAGTAAGACCACTGTTGCGAGCAATTCGCCCGACCATTGTTTTATCAAGAGGATGTTCCTCAACATATTTGTCTATATATGCAGCCGTTTGCGCCTTCTTGAAGATACCCATCATTTCACCTACGCGTTGCATAAGCGCATATGCTTCAAACATATGGTTCTCTTTTGTGTCTTTGTGATGCTCGGAACCTAAGATGTTTGACATATGAGCAAGCGTATCAATATTGTTGACAATGTCTACAACGCTACCAATTACCGGGATGGCACTAATAAGCTTATCCCAAAAAGACGAACCGGTATCCATCGGGCGATATTTAGCTTCAATCTCTGGGTCCGGAACGCCCAGTGGGGCGCCACGAAATAGTTTTTCTTCTACCTTCAGAGCCAACATATTCTTATCGCTTGACGAGGTGTCGGACAAGACAAACTCGTCGGCCGGATTATTACCATCTGTATAGGCAGCCAACAGCGCATTATTCGACACATTGCGCCCTTCTTTAATGGCTAAGATGATAGGGTTCTTGGCCGAGGCGATCCCTGTACCATTCATCCTGATATCCGGGTTGGGGTTCGAAACGGGATCGTATGGCTCCTCGAAGCAGCCTTTTGCATCCCAGTACCACATCACATCTTCTATGCTGTATCCCATCGTTGTAAAGTCTGGTATATAATACGGCTCACCAAAGGCAGTAGCGAAACGTTTCTGGCCATCGTTGACGAGTTCGGTGATTTCGGGATGGTCGCCAGTAGTAACTATGTCGTCGATAGCGTCGGCGGCATGACTTGCTGGAGTGAGAGCAACCAAAGATCCGCCAACAACGGAGGCGATATTGCCGACGCGGCCAATTATACTACTCGTATTCAGATTCGCGCGCGTTAACGAAGCCATAAGTGACCCCATGAAAGTATACTCGGAAGAGATATCGAAGGGGCTAAGTCTTTCGCGATCATAGCGTGCTTGCTCGGCGATTAGTGCCGCCTTTTTCTGCGAGTAGACAAGCGCCCCCTTCGCCGTGCCGACACTAAGGCCCCCTAATTGCGCGACAAGCCCCTGGAGCTGCTCCGCAGCCCAAGCAATTGCGCCTCCGGCGGGCGCGCCCTCAACAAAGTCGGAAAAATCTCGCACAAGAGCATGCATAATCTTGGGCACCATGATAGACAAGATGAAACCAATAGCGGTGCTGATGGCAGTACTAATCCCGACGCTAACCAACAGCCCTACTAGCCTAGTAGTCCCGAGAGAGGCAACATCGCCGATAGCGTCGATAATAGAGGCTATCAAATTAGTGCCCGTGCAAGCCTTGTAGCCAGTACCCCCTTCTAGGGAGCTGGCGATTTTGCGAAATTGGTTTGAGCTCGTAATATATGACTGCACAATCGTGTCATTATCGGTAAGCTTAGTGCCGCCATAGAACTGCGCTAGAGCAGAGCTACCTATGGCGGAAGTGGTAATTGAAGTAAAATCTCCTTCCGTAAGCTCAAATTCGGTCGTCTTGGGTCGAGTGAGATAGTTGGCGAACACGGCCAATATAGCATCGCCGCCATCTCCAGCCTGCATGCGTTGGATAGCCTCAAAGATTCTCAGTGTCATCACGACAACCTGAGCAGCCTCATATGCTTTAATCATACGATTGATGGTCATCGCGGTATTATAGACGAGACAGACGCCCTGAGCGGCCTTGCTCACAATGCCGCTAAACTCCATGCCGTCATTAACCATCTTTTTAGCCATGTCGTCAACACTTCCGCGCACGCCATCGGCATCGCCTGCGGTCATAGTGGTCGTCTTGCGGTCGGTTTCAATGCCTTCGGTCGTCGTTGTCACACCGCGATCATCTGATTCTGTCGTCTCGGTTTTATGCGCCTCATCGACCTCAGCCTTCATATCGCCAGTGGATTCGCTAAGTGCCGTCTGTAGGTTTTCATCAACAGAAGACTTAACATCCTCTGGCGAACCCTCTTCGACGTCGGCTAAGCCATTAAGCTTTGCGGCTTTGCCGTATTTACCTTCTAGGCCGGCATCACTCTTCATTATTTTGTCTCTCGTTGAGGATGGAGCGTAGTTCGTTGCGTCGAGAGCCTCTTTTGCATTGCTATTTTCTGCGGCGATCGTAGTGACATTATTGCCGTTTATCTCCGTAACTTTTCCGTCACTTCCAGTTACTTTTAAGACCGTTTTTCCGTCCGGCGTCTCATTTATTCCTACGCCGGCATTAGCCAAATCGCCCTTCATTTTTTCTGGCAATCTTTCAAGTGGGCCACCTTTTGCATACTTCCCAAGCATAATTCCGCTCATTATTTCGCGAGTGCGATATGTGATGGCTATTTCTACGGTTCCCATGGTCTTCTTGATGTTTGGGATTAAGCTCTCCACCAGGAAGGTGGCGCTAGTCATTAAGCCCATAATACAGATGCCGAGCACGATTAGGATAGTCGCAATTGGACCTGCAACCTTGGCGCTTCTACCGAAGCTGCTCCCACTGACGGCCCTACCGGCCTGTAGAGCCATGCCAACCGTCGAGCCGGCCGTCATGCCAACTTTGAGGCCAGTATGATTTATCCAGCCATTAGATTTCGTTTTGTCGGATTGCTGATTTTTCTCGCCAGCAATAAGTACGTTGCCTTCTCTGCCGACAGCCTCGCCTCGATCGAGTGGCCTATCGGGGTTTTCTTCGCCATTAAGTACATTTGATTTCTCTTCCGAATTGCGGCTCTTGGGGCGCCCCATAGCGTCATTAGGGGTCTCGACTTTGTCGATACCCTTACCGATGTAATCGCCATTACCGCCACCTTCGTTCATATTTGCATTATAGCATAAACGGATTTATAGCGCATAAGCGCTTGCTTTTTGATACGAAAAATGCTTAGATATAGTTAAGGAGTGCTATACCATGGCAACAAAAATAAACAAACACAAGAGAAACACTAACGGCTTTACCCTGCTTGGCATAATGGGGTGGATTTTGCTGGTAGCGGTCATTTGTTTTGGGGTCCTAGTAGGATGGAAATTATTCCAAGACGACAACACGAAGAGTGACGCATCCGAAAGCAGTCAGACGCAGGATATTAATACGGCAGATGTCGACAATAAGCCAAAGGAATCTACAGAACCGAAAGAAGAGCAAGACAATAAGACGACGGCTGGAAATGAAGCAAAAGCTAAAACCGACGAGTTAGAAAAACAACAGGCCGCCGAAGCCGAGAAGACGGATGGCGGCCTGAAAAAGGCGGACGTGGTGCTAAACGAGCCATATTGGGTGGAAGATAAGCTTATTATTAGTAGTGTAGTTACAAATATTCACGAGAATGAGGGCGACAACTGTTACTACATACTGTCTTCCGAAACATCCACAACTACGATTGTGCGGAAGGTTATGCCGAACGCAAAGAATACGGTATGCAAGGCGCTCGAGATCGAAAAAGGTAGTCTGACGCCAGGGCGATGGTCGGTGAAGTTGAAATATAAATCTAACTATGCGGAGGGTGTAAGTGAAACGCAAACTTTTACGATTCAGTAGTATATTGGCGACGCTAGCTTTTTTGATAGTGTTTTTTGGACTAGCCGTGACTAATACGCCAAGCACGACGGCAGTCAAAGCGACGGACTTTAAAGCCGGTCGCATCATTGACGATAATGTCTTCTATAACTCAAACACGATGACGGCGGCACAAATCCAAAGTTTTATGGATGGCACGCTACCTGCGTGTGACATGTGGGGCACTGGTAAAATCGGGAACGGTTACTACATTAATGGTAAGGCCGTCGACCCGAACACGACGCGCGCAGAATATGCGCGTCGCATGCGTACGGAAGCCGGCGATAGTAGATACCACGAGCCACCGTATGTCTGTATTAATAAGTATTACGAAAATCCAACGACACACGAGTCAAGCTTCGATACGAAGGGCGTAGTTAAAGATGGAATGATTTCAGCGGCACAAATAATCTATAACGCTGCCAAAGAATACAATATCAACCCACAAGTGTTGTTAGTAATGCTGAAGAAAGAAAGCTATGCTTGGGGCGATAATTGGCCAACAAAAAATGAGTACAACACTATCATGGGATATGCCTGCCCGGATCACGCCGCATGCGATACAAACTACTACGGCTTTTATAATCAGGTCCACACCGCGGCTTGGCAGTTAGATTATTATAAGAAGAATATCTATAGCTATAATTACCGCCCATATGTCACAAACAAGATTTACTACTCCCCCACTGCATCATGTGGCTCAAAGAATGTTTACATTGAGAACTACGCTACGGCTTCGCTATATATTTATACGCCATACACGCCCAATGATGCAGCTTTAAGAAACTATCCCGGAACTTCCACTTGCGGTTCATACGGCAATCGCAACTTCTTCATGTATTTTAACGAGTGGTTTGGAAGTACGCTATTCTCGACTAGTTTGGCATCAGTTGGCGGCGGTAACTATTATATCCGGAGCTCGAATGATTCGACGAAGTATTTGATTTTTAATAGCGCCACTACCAATACTTATGCAGTAGGCTTTGGCGTCAAGCCAGTAAGCGGGAGTGGCAATGAACTAAAAGTCCAGAAAAACAGCGACAATAGCTACTCCATAATAAATGCCAAGCTCAACGTGGCGCTCGATGCAACCACTGCGCCGGAAGAAAAGGTTATTATTAAGCCGTCGCCATATTCTGCCACTAGCGCATCGCAGAAGTGGATTATCTACGATAACGGTAATAGTAGCTACAGCTTCTCGCCTCTTAATAATAAGACCGTGGCTTTGACGTATGACGGCACAAGTGGACAATTCGTGTTGTCGACTTATACAAGAGCTACCTGGCAAAAGTTTAACCTGGAATCATACGTCACCCCCGCTACCACTGGCAATACGACACCTACCACGCCTACGACACCTCCTGCTCAAAATGAGCCAAAGGAAGAAAACTCGCAGGGAGGCTCCCAACCGCAACCGCAGACCCAAACAGTGCCTCAGGAGTTGGCGTCCGGAACGTACTCTTTTGTTTCGTCGCTGAATTACACTTCCGCAATGTCTTTAGTGGGCGATAAAACAGTTAATGGCACTAATGTTCATCTGTGGAATATAACAAACAAGCCAAGTCAAAAGTATAATATTCAGTATGACGCAGCGTCTGGATATTACACCTTCAAAAATCTCTTATCTGGTAAGTATTTAACGGCGAGATCGAGCACCATAACCGACAAAACGCAAGTTATGATTTATACGCAAACTGCCGTCTGTAGTCAAAAGTGGAAAATTACAAAAAATAGTGATGGTACGTTCATGATTGCATCAGCCTGTAATGATAACTTTGTGCTTGATGTGGAAAATGGCAAAAGCACAAATGGCACTAGGATACTACTGCGTAAGAAGAGCACTGGAAAAGCCCAAAAGTTTACATTTATAAAATACGAAGGGGCTTCCCTGAATGGCCAATACTTCATCCGAAGCGGATCAAATTCAAACTTCGTAGTCGATGTCTCTGGTGGCAAATTCAAGAACGGCAGCAATATTCAACTCTATAAGGCAAACAAATCTGCTGCTCAGAAGTTCACCCTTAAACACGTTGCGAGCTGCGACTGCTACAATATTGTGAGCTATAATTCAAATTTCAGCATCGATGTTAAAAATGGAAGCAAAGCGAATGGCGCAAATATTTGGATTTACAAGAATAACTCAACCGCCGCACAGCGTTGGTATATCGTGAAAGGCATGGACGGATTCTATAGGATTCGCAATATTGGCAGCAGAAAAATGCTAAACCTGAACGCAAACAAGATCGGAAACGGTATAAATATCAACCTATGGCAAGACGGCAATGCAAACTCCCAGAGGTGGAGGCTGGAGAGAATAAAATAACAGCCAGCTTGCCTGTGGTAAAATATAGAAATGAGTAGTGGAAAATCAATCGATGGCCTAAGAAGGCGAAGTGCCTCTACCCAAAAACCGTTGCCGCCAAAGAGAACACGTTTGGTTAAGAAAGTTTCAGCCAGCAACCGCACCCAGAAGAACATAGGTGTTTTCGGCAAAGAAAAAGCTACCGACGCGATAGGCGTTGTTAGTACTAGGAGAGAAAAACGAATAAGAGAGGCCGATAACACAGAAGCCGTGAAAGATTTTTTGACAGAAAATTATAATGACGATCCGACAGATTTAGTCGATGTTCCAAAGAAGCAAAAAAAGAGTAGAAAACGTAGTCATAAAGGCCTAAAACGCTTTTTGATTATCTTCGTTATCTTATTATTGGTGGCTGGCGGTGGTATTTTTCTATATCTCAACGATTTCGTATCGCAGGTTACCGACGGCGGAGGCATTATTGGTCTGTTGCTCTCAGACCCAGATACACCACTCCAGAAAGATGAAAATGGTCGATCTAATATTTTAATTTTCGGTACCGAAGGTTGGTCTATGGATCATCCCGAGCAGTACGATGGCGGCGATTTAACCGACTCGATGATGGTGATTAGTATTAATCAAGATACTGGCGATGCGAAAGCGATTAGTTTACCCCGAGATCTCAAGACGACTACTTGCACGTCGTCGGGAAAGCTCAATGAGGTATATTACTGTAATTATTCCGAATACTACACGAAGATTTCGTCCGGACAGAACGTTAACAACGAACAGAGGCAGGAATACGAAAAGAAGTCCGCCGAGGCGTTAGCGCAAAAGTTCGAGGAAGTTCTTGGCATCAAGGTCCAGTATCGAGTACACGTAAACTGGCAAGCCGTCGTGCAGGTAATTGACGCCATTGGTGGGGTCGATGTCGTCTTCGTATATGGTGACCAGAAATGGAATGGCAACGAGACAACCATAGAGGTCTCCGATGAACGTGGCATTGCCGATATGCGCTACGATTATTCTGGTTATAACTTCGAATACGGAACTGGAAAAGTTTATCATCTAGACGGTTCGAAAGCCCTTGCGGTAGCGAGAGCGCGCAACGCCTTTGGTGGATATGGTGCGTCTGGAGGCAACTTCAGCCGCGAATACTTCCAACAACGCATAATAGAAGCGATGGTAAAGAAAGCTCGTGCATCCAATATAACCTCTGATTTAGTGAAGGCATTAAAGATAAAAGAGGCGGTCGGTAAAAACTTACGCACCAATTTTAAGGACACCGAGATAAAAACCCTCCTAAAGCTAGCCGATAGCGACATTTTGACAAGAATGGAGACCATTTCCCTCTATAACCCCAGCGATAATACGGCGAATTTTCTCACGATGGGTATGATAAATGGCATTTCTTATGTTTATCCAGTAGAGGGCGTGGGGCAGTATAGCCAAATACATAGCTATATCAAAAAGCAGCTATCCGGGGCGGACTTTGTGAGTGAGGGTGCGAAGATTGTTGTGCTCAACGGCACTGAAGAAAACGGAATCGCAAGCAATGAGAAGAATGATCTCGAAGACGCTGGTTTTACGGTGAGTCAAATAGGGAATGCACCAGATAAGAAGGAATTGTCAGGGTTTAGCGGCGTAAAGATATATCAGATTAATTCAAAAATGAACAAGACTGCTATGGCCCTCAAGAAGCGTTATAGTGCAGAAATGATTACTAATATCCCCACCGATTTGAAAGAGTACGATTGTGATTTCATTATCATAATTGGAAAAGACCATAATAAATAATTGTAGCCACAGAGGCAATAGCTAGCTGCTGCATCATCCAGAGCTTGCTACTACGCCTCCATAATATGCAACACGGCTAACTATTGAAGCTCCCCCGTCTATATACGGAGGGGGCTTTTTAGTTCATTATCGCTTCCCTACTTTTCCAATAGTTTTAAACATACCAGGTGATTTCTAATAATTGACATTGCGTGAAATTATTATGGCTATCTGGTATTTCGTAGTTGACATTGCACTATTCTGCATTTTTGTGTGGAAAACCATAAAAAAGGCCCCGCATCGACGGGGTCTCATTGATTACTCTTAGCGCTACCTAGGCGTCTTCTTTCTTTACAATATGCAGTCGACGTTCGCGACCTTCTCCGGTGCTGAACGTCTCTATATCTGAATAGTCGCCCGCGTAACGATGCACTACGCGACGATCTGCAGCATTTAGGTCGAGAACCTTCTCTTTGCCAGTGCGGCGGACTTCGTCTACCCACTTCTCTGCTTGATGTTCAATCTTGTCGGCGCGTTGGCGTTTATAGTCGGCGATATCTATATTTACGCGGGTAACCTCAGCATTGCGCGCAACCAATGTCATCATAAGGATATGCTGCAGGGCACGTAGGTTATTTGCGTTTTTGCCAATTAGCAACGAATTCATACTAGTGGATGGGATTGATAGCTGGATTACATCATCCTCAATAGTCGAATAGACGGCTATGTTGATTCCGAAGAAAGACAACAAGTCTTCCAAATACTTCGTTGCAAAACGAATTGATTCATCGGTGTTCATAATTATCTCCTTTTCTTTTTATCCGATGCGGTAATTCGCGTAATGTGGACTTTTTCTTTTTTGTTTTTATTATCCGACGAGTAGTGCGTTGTTTTTTCTTGTTGCTTAATCGTACGGTCATCAACAATCACCGCTTCCTTCGCATCGCGGAGTTCTTTAAGAATCTGCTTATCAGCGGCAGCTTCCATTTCGGTATAATTCTGGCTCAGAATACGCTTCTGAAGGGCGACGGTGATTGTATTACTTAATAGATAGTAGAACACAAGGGCGCCAGGCAAGTTGGCCATAATGAGAAACATCATAAACGGCATCATCCACGTCATTTGACCTTGCGCTACAGCATTAATCTCTTCTTGGCTGGCTTCTTTGCCTTCAGCGGCTTCGCGCATAAGCTGGCGCATGGTACGTTTCTTGCCGTTCTGACGCGTAGGATCCTGCTGGCGCGACATAACAAATTGCATCGCAGCCGATGCGACGGCAAAAATAAGAATAACAATCGAGCCGGCATCCGAGAATCCGGCCGTCGTAGATAAATCGACTATACCGAATAGCTTTGGCGCGAATTCTAGCGTAGGGTTTTCGGCGCCAGATTTAACTTGTTCTAGATAAGTTCGCTGTTGAGTAATAAGATCACCAATATGATTCATCGGCTCGACGAAGAAGTAGGCGGAATGCTCCACTGTATAGGTATCCTTATCGGTTACACGCGGGCGTACAGCAACATTGATTGCGGTAAAAAGGCCAATAAAAATTGGAAATTGAATCAGAAGCGTAAGCATAGAGCGAAAAGGTTTAACGTTTTTACGCTTATACAAATCCATCATCTGAAGAGATTCTAGCTGACGATTTCCCTTGCAATTCTTCTTTATTTCGGCAAGTTCTGGCTGAATCTGACGCATGATGCGCGTCTGATGGAGCTGGCGCTTCATGAGTGGCCAGGTGATTAGTTTAACGATGATGGTGAATAAGATAATAGCTAAGCCAAAATCGCCAACTAGAGAATAGATCACAAAAAGGATGTTCACGATTGGTCGGACAATGATCATATCAAGAAAAGCAAACATACAACTCCTTTTTCAACTCTTTCAATTATATGATATCCGCATCCTTAAGTAAATCTCTTATGGTTTTCTGGATTTCTTTATAGTCTATATTCAACAACTCTTTAGAATTAATGATAAAAATACAATCTACAGGTTTCTGTATTTTCGGCAATTCACAACGAATAGCCTCATAAATGCGGCGACGAATACGATTGCGACCAACGGCAGACTTTAAAATCTTCTTACTTACCACTACCGCGTAACGTTGTTTATTTCTGCTATTATCAGCAAAAACCAGGGATATTTTGGAACCCCTGATTGTTTTGCCATTTTGGTAGGTATATCGCACCCCACCTCTAGAATGAAAACGATATCTCTTTGAAATCATCTAATTAAGCGGTTAAACGAGCGCGACCTTTAATGCGACGGCGAGCAAGAACCTTGCGACCGTTTACGGTAGAATTGCGCTTGCGAAAACCATGCTCAACTTTGCGTTGACGTTTGTGTGGCTGATAAGTTCGTTTTGGCATGAGTATATTCCTGACTATATAATTATTGTTTTATTAAAAGAATTGTGTCTATTATACTGATTTTTTGCACATTTTTCAAGGTTTTTTCCACATGTCCGCGCCCCTGTTTGATTGACGATTGGGGAAAAATCCTCTCTGTAGGCCGAAAAGAATATTAGAAAACATTATTTCGAGCTTTGAAAACCTGTGGAAAAGTCCTATAATTAATCTTAAAGAAAGGAGGAGTAGCCAAAATGCCCAATGAGTGGCAGACCGTACTGGACGAAATAAAGAACAGTGTGTCCGAGATGGCCTACGAAGCTTATTTTGCGCGTTTTAAGTTCGTTTCCAACGAAGATGGTATTTTGACTAGCTCCGTACCAAATGTCTTCATAAAGACGCAAATAGAGGGCAAATACCATAGCGCAGTACTGGACGCGTTAAGGGTTGCGGGATATGTTTTTAACGACTTTAAAGTAATAATTGACGGCAACGATAAGCCCACCGTAAAAACACCCAAGGAAGTTCTACCCAACAGACGCACCATATCAACTTTTACCCAGCCTAAACCAATAGTCGCAGCAAAGCGGCCAACTATTGATGGCAATGGATTAAATCCTAAGTTTAGACTAAGTAATTATGTAGTTGGTAGCAATAACGACCTCGCCGTTAGTGCCGCTCATGCTGTCATAGAGAATCCAGGCCTACGTTATAATCCATATTTCCTCTACGGCGGTCCAGGCCTAGGAAAGACACACCTCATTCAGGCGATTGGTAACGAAATCCTGGAGCGAAACCCAGAGATGAATGTTTTATACGTGACGATTGAGCAATTCTATCATGAATTCGTTGAGGCGATGCGTAAAAAACTAGACGGCTTTGCAGAGAAATATCGTAAAGTTGACGTCTTAATAATTGACGACTTCCAATTCATAGCCGGAAAGGAAAAATCCCAAGATGAATTCTTCCACACTTTCAACGAATTACAACAACACGACAAGCAAATAATCGTCGGCAGCGACCGGTTACCGGCGCAAATCGCCACAATTGACGAGCGTCTAGCCTCTCGCTTAATGATGGGTGTACCGATTGATATTCAGATGCCGGATTTTGAGACGCGCTGCGCAATTCTAAAGTCGAAAGCCGAGTTGATTGGTGCTGAAATAGACGATAAAACAGTCGAATTTATCGCCGAGAACGTGCGTAGTAATATTCGCGACCTAGAAGGTAAACTAAACCAGATATTGGCCCTCTCAGAATTACGCGGTGTCCCAGCATATGAATTAATCGATGATAGCTACATTACTCAAAATAGCGCACCGACGAGACGAAAAACTATCTCAGTCAAACAACTACTCGATAAAGTGGCAAAGTATTACAATCTAAGCTCTAAAGACTTACTGGGAACGAGTCGCATTAAGAATATAAAAACCGCACGGCAGATTGCTATGTATCTTATGAAAGAAGAGTTAGGACTTAGCACGGTAGAGATTGGCCGAGAATTAAGCAAGGATCATACAACCATTATGCATGGAATAAAGGTGATTAAAGGTAATTTAAAAACCGATTTCAACTTAAGGGAGCAGATTACTGATCTACGACAAAAAATTTATGCAAATTGACGGATATATGTGAAAAACTGGTGAATAAAAATGTTGAAAAGATGGTAGATAAAATGTGGAAGGAGACTGTGGAGAAAATGGAAATGTGGAATAAAACGACGGAAGAAGATGATATTTTTTCACAAAATGAGTTTTTTGCACTGAGTTTTAAAAATAATTTTCGCCTTATTTACACAGCTCTTTTTGGAAATTCTTATCTGTTAAATTGGAGTTTTACACGTTTTCCACATAGAACTATTAATACTACTACTCTTTTATATAATAAATAAACTTTTAAAGTGGAGGAAATATGGAGATAGAGGTTTTACAAGATAGACTAGCAAAAGCCCTAAATGCGGTAAGTAGAGTTGCAGCAAGTACGAAAGCAGGGTTGCCAATCCTTAGCAATGTACTTTTAAGAGCAGAAGATAATCAGTTGACATTAACGGCTACAAATATGGAAATAGCAACTGTGCAATATGTTAACGCTAAGGCGAAAAAGAATGGCACAATTACTGTCCCTGCAAAGTTGCTAGCTGAATTTGTGGCTAATTTACCCAAGGAAAATGTACTATTAAGCGCAAAAGATGAAAAACTTACAATTTCGGCGGGAAAATATAAATCTACCGTTAATGGGATTTTGGCGGATGATTTTCCGGAGTTGCCAAAAATAGACGAGGAAGAGGCGGCTACATTTAAGATAAATGTAGATATATTCAAAGAGGCGGTCAATGAAGTAATTATAGCAGCAAGTAATGATACGACACGCCCTGCCCTAACTGGGGTATTCTTTAATACTTTTAATGATTCGTTGTTTATTGCAGCAACCGACGGTTATCGTTTAGCGGATCGTAAATTTGTAGAGAATGTTCAGAGCGAAATAAAAGTTATTGTTCCTACCAATGCCCTACAAGAAGTTATCCGTTCGATTTCGGATAGTATGGATGAGATTGAGGTATTAATTACGAGTAGTCAGATTCGTTTTAGGATGGGTGAGATAGAGATAACTTCCAAGCTTATAGATGCGAGCTTCCCGGATTATCGACAATTGATACCAAAGGATTGTACGAATAAGATTGAGCTCGATAAGGCAGAATTGATCAGGATGACGAAAGTAGCGGCTTTGTTTGCGCGGGATAATGGCGGTTCAATTGTATGTGAGGCAAGCAAGGAGAGCCAATCCTTCTCTATTAGTGCAGTGGCTTCTGAACTAGGGGAAAATACCTCTGCTATGGAGGCTAATGTCTCCGAGGATGGGAAGGTTGTATTAAATTCGCGCTATCTTCTAGATGCCCTAAATGCAACCGTAGAAGGTAAGGTTGTGTTTGGTTTGAGCGGGAAACTGGCGCCCGTTACGATTAAAAACGCAAAAAGTGATGACTATACGCATATTATTATGCCACTGAAAAGCTAATGAATGTAATAGAGAGAGTAAAACTAAGATATTTTCGCTGCCATGATGAGTTTGATTTGGATTGTCGACGTCCAACAACTTTAATAATCGGCGAAAACGGAAGTGGAAAAACTTCGATTCTGGAAGCGGTTTATTTGGCGTTACGTGGAAAAAGTTTTAAGGGTGTGGATAAAGAGATACTGAAACGTGATGAAAGTTTTTATCGTGCAGAAATAGTACTGAAAGATGCGCAAAAAATTATAATTCGCTTTAACGGCAATAAGAAGGAATTTGAGATTGACGGGAAAAAGAGCGCGCGCTTGCCAAAGAAGAATAGATATCCGGTAGTATTGTTTGAGCCTGACGATATATATCTAATTAGTTCTTCCCCGTCACGACGGCGCGATTATTTTGACGAGTTATTCAAGCAGATAGATGATAATTATGGAACCTATTTAAGTAAATATAATAAAGCCTTACGGCAGCGTAATGATTTGCTAAAAAATGAAATCATAAGTAGAGATGACTTATTTTCGTGGAATATTATGTGCGCAAATTACGGTACAGAATTGATAAAATGGCGTGTGCAAAACCTGGGTAAAATTAATAGTAAAATGACTGAGGTCTATCGGGATATTGCAAATAATAATGATAGTTGTCGGATAGATTATTTGGGCGCACGCGTGGATGAAAATGAGTATTTAAATAGGTTGGAAATGAATTTTGAACGAGATCGGATTATGGGACACACTTCATTTGGGGTCCATCGGGACGATTATGAGTTCGTATTTAATGATAAGAAAGCAGATGGATCAGCGTCGCGTGGTGAAAATAGAAGTATGATTTTAGCATTAAAATTTATTGAGGCGCAGATATTGGAGAAAGAGGTCGGGAAAAAGCCTGTAGTGTTGCTAGATGATATTTTTTCGGAATTAGATGAAATGCGCCAAAAACACTTGGTGGATAATTTTAGGAATTACCAAATGATAATAACAAGTACAACCGTTCCGAGCGAAATGCGTGTAGATAAGGAGCTCTAGGAGATTATGGCTCAAAAGCGTTGGCGTAATGTAGGATGTCTTTTGGAGTTTTTGGGGTGTTTTTCTGTGTAAGTAGTGGCTGTGGAGTCGCTAAGATATGCCACTCGTCGTCGATGTTTTTAAGTAAGACACGATAGTGGGCACAGATAAGATCTTTGTCGTAGTCGTATTTATAGAGTGTGGCTACGTAGTATTGCCCCGCAATATATTCGCCTTCCGATAATTTATACGTGTCGGAAAGTTGAAAACTTGCTTTGATTGTTTCTTCCGGATCGGATTTTGGGGATTCGTTATATGATGAAAATGGATTTTCGGCAGTGAAATCGATTTGATATATTGTTGGATCGATATCTTCTAGGTTTTTGATTTTTTGGACGGCTGCATCGAGATATTCAGGGGCTGATTTAACTGTAATACTTGGCGCTTCGTTTTGATGATAAATGTAGCCGATCGAATAAAGACGGTTATTAATTGGGAGGTAGTTGAGGATGGGGTATTGTTCTTTGATTGCTCGTCCTTCTTGGCTAAGCGCTTGTCCAACAATCCCCTCGGTTTCGATGAAATCTTGTTGGTGGGCCTTGATATATGCTTCACCTTCACTATCGGCGGCCTCGAGAATGCCGACAATATAGCGATATTTAGCAGATATTTCAACCTCCCTTTCGATTGTTTTAAAATGTTCGAATTCGATTTTTGCTGAGTATTTGCCAGGCTCTAGCCAGACTTGGGAGTTGTTATTTATTTTTGTGCCATTTAGCGTAATAGTCGCTTCGTATGGTGCATATTGGACAGTGGTTGGAACTTTACCAATTCTACTGATGGATATGACGATAAAATAAATAATACCAACAAATATTATTGTGGAAAGGATAAAGAAAATGACGCGTTGTTTTTTATCTAGATTTTTAATTAGATGCATTGCCCTTTTTCCTAATTATTAAAAAATGATGGTATTTCGAATGAATTGAAAGTTGGACTACGATACCAACGTACAATTGCTCCATTGCCAAACGTGAGGTCTTCTGAACCAGCCATCGGCGCGCGCCCAGCCCCCCTTGTGGAATATGACGCGGATGCGATTACGCTGTTAAAACCTGGTATTTCGCCGACGTAAATAAAAGTATGGCCACTAGAGAATGCGACGTCGCCTGGTTGCAGGAGGCTAGTATCTACGAATGTACCGACCGAGTCGTTGATTAGTTGCCAGCCATGCGATCTAACCCAGGCTTCTTGCGTACTAGTGTTGCCCTTAGAATCGTTATAATTTGGTTCTAGGCCGGAATTTTGCACAAGGATAGTTACGAAGCCACCACAGTCTATACCCGGAACGCCAGCAACAGAGCCACCAACGTAGCGACCTTCGCTAATTGATTGATTTACGGCGTCAGCATAAGCAGGCATGCGGTCGTGCCATGGGGCAGGATGATAGTCTGGCCAGGCGTAACTTGTGACGAGAGACTGGAATTCGCCATTTACACTACAGCCATTCTCATTGGTATTGGAATTGATTGCTTTCCAGATAGTTTCAGCAAAGAGGGTTTTCCCGGCGTCGTTGGGATGGAGTTGATCTTCCTTAAGATATAGCTCCGGTTCTTGGGAGACGGTGAAAGCCCAATCGGCGATAATGATATTCGAGCTAGATTTAGCGAGTTTTTTGAATAAGACGTTATTTGAAGTATGGAGATTTTTGTCTTTTCCGTTATAACCGGTTATAAGGACAATAGTTCTATCGGGCCCAAGTACTTTAAGGGCTGCATCGATTCGCTCTTGGGTGAGTTTGGGTGAATTTGTGCCAAGTGCAAAGACGACGATGTCCTTTAGATTCATTCCATTCGCTATCAAAACACCCTCTTCCCATCCGCGTCCACTTCTTGCGTTAATATCTACTTCGGTGAGGTCGGAAAATTTTTTCATGATGGCTTCGCGGGAGCCGACTGTAATGGAGTCGCCAATTACCGTCATGTGCTTGCCGGTTTCGAGGCGGCCGGATGCGCCGCTAGTACTTTTAATACCCTTGCCAGAATATTTATTAAAATATTCTTTTGCGAATTCGCGGCGCCTTTCGGTTGCTTGATATAGGCGACCTGCATAAGGCGCATAATATTTGATTTCGGAATTGCCGCCAACGGCGCGCTCGAATAAGACAAGGAATATTTCGGCAGCCATTTCGGGTGAAGTGGCTTTTTTGATTTCTTCTTGCCAGTTTAAGTCTTTTTCGCTCATGGTGAACTCGAGTTCGACGCGAAGAATGCCATCATAGTCGTCTTGGGGCATTTTTTTCTCTGCGTCGCTACCCCAATATTCTTTGGAGGTATATTTATCGAACCCTACTTCTTTGAGTTTTGCGAATAGGCGATCCTTTCGTCCGCCTCCCCATTGAAATAGTCCCCAATATGACGAGTTGCTGGCGCGAGTGGCGCCTGGGCCGGATTCTGCCTTTGCGTTACCGAGAATTCCGGCAGTTTGCGCATCGGTGAAGCCCTGCTCGATGAAGAAGTTCCATATTTTTTCGTCTATATCTTTCCCGTTTAGCATAGTGGCGGTAGTGTTGCAGTCATTAGCGTTGCCGGCGGGATTGTAATAATAAATGCCATTTTTGTCGAATATATCCAGAATATCTTCGCTAGGAATAGCAGCATAGGAAGGCGTTACTATAATAATGGCGGAGATTATGGAAAAGAGTGGTTGGAGGATTTTTTTAATTGTCATATTGCGAAATTCCTTCGGTCGATAATGATTGGTTCGGTTGAGACGGCAAGAATAGCCAAGGCTGGAGTTCGGGTTTGTGTGAAGCTTATTTCGACCTTTTGGGGCTCTGTGTATGGCCCGAATTTGATACGCTCGGAAGGGTTATAATTGGCGATTTCGGTTGAATAATCAATATATTCCAACAAGAAGGTAATATCGTCCATACTCAAGCCGGTGGTGCGGGATAGTGTGCCTTTGAAGCTAGTGTCTAGCGGGTGGTCTTCGCGGTATTTTTTCTCATATGCTAACACCGGATTATTTTCGGCAGATTTTGGCCCCTCCATGCCTTGGATGATACGCATATCGCCAACGAATAGCTGGTAATACTTTATTTCGGAATCCCAACGAGGATTGGTGCTAGTGTTTCTGCAAGTATCTCCAGTTCCCCAGCCCTGATTCGCAACGTCTCTTCCCGCATTGATAACGTCGATGATTTCGTTTGCAATTGGGGCATTATTAACGACAGACCCAGCATCGACATGGAACGCATTCATAATATTAGCGTCCATTACACCCCATTCTGATTGACGATTAGTGCAGGCGATGAGGAATTTCGATAATTCGGAACCGTCTTTAATGCTCCCGTCTTCGTTTAGATTTGGTTCGATTGCGGCGCGATAGGCTGGGTCGTCTGGTTTAGTGTCGGTAGTACTCTCGTCGTAACTAACGATGGGGTGGCCATATGAGTCACATACGACATCCTTAAGGTTTGGACATTCGGTGTGCTGGCTAATATAAGACAGTGTTTGGTCAATAGCTGAAGCGCCTGGGATTAATGAGCGCATAGAACTTCCTACGACGCGGGAGATATTAGCCGTCCCGGAGATTAGAGGATTTGAATATGAGAGATATGAGAACTTAGAGACGATTGATCCTAGGAAAGTGTTGGGACTCGAAGCGTCAAATGGGCTACGATGGAGGCGGTCAATTTCAGCCTCTTGGGCTATTGCGATAGTTGTCTGGCGGTTAAGATTTTTAACGCTCTCTTCTGAGGCTGGCATAAAGGCACTACCTTTGGTGGCGAGTGAGAAGTTTGCAGCGGCGGCCCCTTGCGAGAGCCATTCTCCGGCGATGATGCCAGTGTGTGTCTCGAACATATCTGAGGTGAGCATTTTTGCTATACGGGGGACGATTGTGCTAATGATGGCGGCGACGGTACTAGCAAAAACGATACGATTAACGGTTTGAGCGATAGCGCCGATGGCGAAGAATGCAAGATTGCCTCCTGGTACGGAGTATTTCGTTAGTGAAACAATGGCGGAGCTAGCCGTAACAAGAGAGCATGCTGCGGTTGTAGCGCCGGAGAGTGCAGCAAGGCGCCAGACGGCGTTAGTGATGCCGTTGAGCGAATATGGTTGAAAACTAGTTTCTGGTGAGGGGGTGTTACCTAAGACTAATTGTGCGCCAGGTGATTGTACCGGCGAGCCGGTGACGGTTTTGGTGACAAGTTTGCCGTCTTCATCGATATAATCAACAGTGTTAGTAGTTTCGCGTGTGAGATGATTGAGTGCCTCATTGACGCTAGAGGCGCCTTTGCCGCCGTACATCATCTGGCTAATAGGTTCCATAAAGCTAAGGAAATAAGCGATTGATTGACCGATTTGGTGAGCAGATATAACGACGTTGAGAATAGAAGCGAGTCGCAGCATGGAGCACGTAGCTCCGCCGGCTGCCGAAACTTTACCGGCCAGTTGGTTGACTAGCGAGTGAGCTTGGGCCACGGAGTCGGAGCCTTCGAGATTATTAATTTCAATGTTGTCACCATTTGTGGATGTGGTTGTTTTACCATTCTCGTCGGTTTCGTCATGGACAGTATTAATGACTGTGTTACCACTATTGCCAATAGTATTGCCATTTACGGTATCTTGAAAAAACATTCTTCTAGTATCTTGATCGGCGGATGGATCAAAGTCTGACATTGTATTGCGGTTTGTGGCGCCCGGCCAATTCCCAAAAAAGTCGTCAGATGACTCGTCGAAGAAACCGGCAACTCGGCCGCGCTTGGCGGAATAATAGGCATCGCGAAAATTGGTGTTTGAGGCGAATTCGTCTTGGAAAGAATCGGCACTGATAATCTTGTCTTTATACCGGAGAACGGTCTTAGATCCGAGAATGGCCTGTCCTGCCTCGAAGTTGTTGTCTCCATTGATGTGTCCTACCTCGATGCCATTATTGGCAAGGCGTTTTTGGAGATATGGGGAGAAAACCGTGTATTTATTTGAGAGAATGCCTGGTTTTATTTGGCTACCGCCGTCAAGCATATAAGAAATCAGGCGTGCGTTACGGAGATTGTACGAAGTATATTGCAAGTCGGTTGCTTGAGTATATAGTGCAGAAAGATGCGCTGGAAGCATGGATTGAGCGGCGTAGAAAAAGATGCCACCGCCAAAAAGCACGGCAGCTATGGTGCCGATGGGGCCGGCTTTTTTGAAGAACAGAGCCATATCGATGGAGCTGGCTTTTTTGAAGAACCAACCCATTTTCTTTTTATTCGCATTCTTGTTATTAAAGAATGGGCGTTGCTCTTTGGGATTAGTATTCTTGCCGTGAACATTATTTGTGTAGCCCCCACTACGCGATGAGGACTTACTAGTGCGGCGATTCTTGGATGAACTTGGTTCGGGGTTTATAGGGCTATTTTCGCCGTCGGTTAGTGGTGTATTGGTTTTTTTCTGTGATTTTAACGCTGTTCTTTCTCCATGAGAAAGAACGCCGGTTGCGGCCAGTCGCGCCTCTTCCATCCATTCATTATGAGGATTGTTGGGGCCGCGCCATTCTTTGTTGGTGTTTTCTTCTGGTGTGGAGACCATAGATAATTATATTCTACAATATTTTATAGTTTATGTCGAATATGGAAAACGGGCGAAGTGGTTATCTCTTGGCGGTTTCGGTAGGGTTGGTAGTAATAAGGTCTTCTTCGGTGTCGGAGGCTACGATTTGGATATGAACGTGGTTTTGACCGGCGAAGAATAAACCTTGACCTACTGGGAAGTTAGATAGGCGTTTGCGCTCCTCAGCCGTGAGCTTGAATACATCGGAAAGAACATCAACAGCAGAAGCGGATTGCTTGAGGAGTAACTGCATAGATGAGTTAGCGACAATGGCGCGGCCCATTTTTGAAGACATGAAGTCTTCTACGTCCTGCGTAATAGTTGTGAGGCCAAGGTAATATTTACGAGCGCGTTTAGCTAGGCTGAAGAGGAAGTTGGCTGAATCTTCGTATTTCATGAGCTGCCAGGCCTCATCTACGAGGAGGAGGCGACGTTTTTGTTGTGCGCGAACGATATTCCAAATATGAGAGAGGACGATATACATTGCAACTGGACGGAGCTCGTCTTCAAGATCACGAATATTAAAGACGGCCATTTGGTTATTGATATCGATGTTTGATTGTTGTGAGAAGATGCCGGCGAAGCTACCGGTAGTGTACTTGCGGAGGCGCTGAGCCAAACTAGGGCCAGATCCGCCCATATGCAAGAGAGTATCAAACAAGTTCATGATGGTCGGCGGTGTTGCCGTGTGCGTGAGAGGGTCGTTAGTGATGCCGGCGCGCGCGTAGGTATCGATTAAAGCCTGATCGAGATCGGCTTCTTCGTTGGCGGAAAGGCCGCCGCCGTTGCCAATCATGAGACGGAAGAGGCCGTGCAATGTAATGAGGTTTGCGCGGAGCGCGTCGTTGGCATCTTCGGCATCGATAACTCTTGGCAGGTCGAACGGGTTGATACGTACGTCGGAGTTGAGGCTAAGGCGGATATATGCGCCGCCGACGGCGTCGCATAGTTTTTGGTACTCATTTTCTGGGTCGATAATGAGTATTTCGGTACCAACCATCATGGAACGAAGCGCCTCGAGCTTTACGGTGAAAGATTTACCTGCACCGGATTTTGCGAAGACGACCATATTGGCGTTTTCAAGCGTGAAGCGATCGAAGATAACGAGACCGTTGTTATGCATATTAACGCCATATAGAATACCTTTCTCCTGAGTGAGATCGGCGGAGGTGAATGGAAAGCTGGTTGAAATTGCGCCGGTATTCATGTTGCGGCGAATTTGAAGTTGATCGGAACATTGTGGCATCGTGCTGTTCATGCCCTGCTCTTGTTGCGAGCTGGCTACTTTACTGAAGACCATCTGCTGACCAAAGATGTTTTCGATTTTATGTTGGACAAATTGAAGCTCGTCTAGAGAGTCGGCGTAAATGGTAACATAAAGGCCATAACGGAAGAATTTTTCGGCGCCAACCTGAAGTTGATCGCGGAGATCTTCGGCGTCGGAGATGGCTGCTTCGAGCTCCGGGTCGCGAACGCGGCCTTTCTCGTTGTTAATATTCATGCTAGCTTCAAGCTGGGTGACTTTTTTGGTGAGGTTTTTCATGACGACGCCCGTATCTACTGGGTAGATATACATGGACACGTCAATTACCTCATCGATATTAATAATAGAGCTGAGCCAGCCGGTATATAGCATGCGAGGGTAGCCATAGACGTAGATAGTGCGGCCATATTTGGTACCGAGACGGAAATAATCAGAATGAATTTCGATACTGGATGGCGAGATGAGATCGCGGAGGGTGGTAATACCGGTTTCGAAGGCTTTTTGGATTTCGACTTCTTCTTGAAGCTGCGCTTGCGCGGCAATGTCGGCAGCGCTGAGTTGTTTAGCTTTTGCCATGATTATTGTTCTCCTTCGCTAGGTGCGGCACCTTCGCCCTTTTTGACGTATAGGTGTGCGAGCTTATTAAAGTCTCCGAGTGGTTCTCGGACGGCGGTATCCGGGTTATTGAAGTTGTAGTAGAGTTGCCCTAATTCTTTAGTGGAAAGACGCACGGAATGGATGCCGATTTGGAAAAGTCCGGAAATGACAGCTTCGACACGGTTATTAATTTCCGTAACGGCTTTGTCGTAGGTGGCGCGGTCGATGCGGGTGACGGATGGGCCTTTTGCGCGACTGAATGATTTGAAGAAATTCTTTGTTTGTGTGACGGCTTTCTCGGCTTCGGATGACGTGTAGTAAGGGATAACAACGAAGAAAGACTTGTCCATAATGTTTGCTTCTTTGGATAGTTCATCGATGAAGTCGATATAATCGTCCATAAGGATACCAAGGAGCATGTTGTCGTTGTTGCGGCGAAGTTCGGAGAGACGATCGAGGTATGGCCCGATGTCAACGCGCTGAGAGCGAATTAATATCTGAACGGTAAAGTTTAATGAGTTCAAGAAGTTTTGGTAGGAGTATTCGACGGCTTCACGTTCGGCTTCGGACATAAGATCGAAGTTGATGGATTTGCATGCAACTACAGCGCGGAAAGAGCCGTCTTTCATGATAACCATAGAATCGCGGAGCTCTGAAATAATAAGCGTAGCCTGCGTTGAAGTTGGGTTTTCCTTTTGTGGAGCGGCTTGGGTTGGCTGTTGCGGTGTAGTGATGGTGTTGGGCTGAGCCATATTACCTTGTGCTGCGGACGGCTGTTGCATAGGTGTGGCGCCATTGAATGGCTGAGGGGGTTGATTTGGTATTACTGGTGGTTGATTTGGTTGCACGTTGACTCCTTAATGTAATGAAATATATACTTCGTCATTTTGTTGATCTTTGATTCGCTTTGCCTGCTTCGCGATAGTCTCGATGGAGAAATCGTTGTTATTGGCTAGGTTGATGAGGTTTGGATCGGGGGCAGACTGGTTTTCTGCAGACGGAGCTGGCGCGGGGGCGGTTGGCTGAGATTGTGGGGTTAGTTGACCGGCTGCAGCTTCAGCGCGTGCCCTTTCGGTCGCGATTTCTGTCACTAAGGAATCGGGCTTAACGATGGTTTCGTTGTTTCTGATGGTGCCATTGTTTAGCGGAGTGCTAGCGAGAGGATTGGCTGGAAGTGCGGGCGGTTGAGGGGTTGCAGTTTGCGTAGCGGGCTGTAGAGTGGCTGGCTGTTGAGGGGTGGTTTGGGGAGCGCTAGTAGTGGCGTGCATCTGGCTGATAGCTTCATCGTAGCGGTTAGACGCGTTGTTTTGAAGAGTCTTAGCAATGGAGCTATTGCTAGTGGTTGTATCCTCGAACATATCGAGAGTATCATTTGCTTCGGCGTAAACCTCGTCTTTGACGCCAGAATTGTTGACGGTTCCTTTGATTGCGTAGCCTTCGCTATCGATGATATCGGCAAGGAATGATAGACGATGCATGGCCTCTTCTTGATCGAGATCTTTGGTGCGCTTCTCTTCTTTCTGCTTCGGCGCGGTGATGACGATAGTGGATTCTGGTTCGCCGGGCTCCCAAATGCGAATATGGGGTTTTAAGTAGAACGACACGATTGCGGAGAGATAGGTCTCCATTGGCTGGTCTTTCTTTAGAGGTAGAGCTAAGGCGCCAAGAAGTAGTATTGGCGGAACCAATACTATAATGAGAGGTGGAAAAATTCCCCAGAACAAAACACCCAAGCCAATCAAGCCACCTATAATCATTAGGTAGACGAATTGGCGGAAAGTAAATGGCCCGAGGAGTTTATCTTCGGCCTCAACATCCTGTGGGACCTTATACTGAGCCATACTTATATTTTAGCACAATCGTTAATGTTTGTTTTGGCATGGATGCTGCCTTCTACCAATCAGTATTAACGCCAAGCATTTCGCGGATTTCTTTGTTCATAGCGGTACGTTGGTGGGTGGCATTTGGTTTATTGAGACCATTAACCATGGCTTTGACGGATGGGTTGTTGAGGAGTTCCTTGCTGACCAACATATCTGTGCCCATGACTGTTCTGACTTCGCAGTTGGTTGGGTCCATTTCAAGCAAGGCAGCATTGATGCCCTTGATAGTCGAGCTCTTAGAGGTGGCCAACTGACTCTGTACCATGTTATCGAGGTAACTAATAATTCGAGCATGAATGGCGGCTTGGTGATTTCTAAAGAAGTCGCTTTGATTGCCGAAGGTTGGATGTAGGGGGTCTTTCCCGAATTTAGAGAGGTTAAATCCACCGAGGAGCTGTCGATCGTGCATGGCGAGCTGTTCACCATCCATGAGACCGGATACGGCGGCGGTGCGGAAGTGCTTCTCTGGAATGAGGAGTGGGAGCATCTCTTCATTGCCGCTACTATCGGTCGGAATAGGAATAGTACCATCTTCGATCATCTTGAAGATCTGTTTATATACGGTGCGATCCTGAGATGCAACAGGAGCCCAGCTACTGAGGTCGTCGAAGATTTGTTGCAGAGTGGCTTTTTGGATGTTGTCTTTGGCTTGGTCACTAGTGCCGTCGCCGGTCATATATTTACCCTGGATGAAGGTCTTGAAATCGATGTATGGGGCGACGTTGTCTGCCGTGTTATTTGGATCGTTATGTTCGCTCATGCTGCGGCGGATCATGTTAGATTTAGCCCATGCCCAGACGTAGAGGTTGTCGTTTTTGAGAGTAAGACAAGCATCGGCAAGACTTTTCTGCATAGCGTAATCGTTCTTGATTTTGTCAGAATAGTCGGTTAGGGTCTTGATAATATCGCCGTGGTCGCCACGTTTAGCCATAGTGAGAAGCGCAGCTTTGGCGGAGTTGTAATCTTTCGTATCGAAGGCCTCAATGAGACGTTTTTGATTGTAGCTACCAGATGGCGAATCGTCGTAGAGCGCGAGATAGCTCGCCTCCATCTCGGAGTCGACGCGGCGTTTCTGGGAGATGGCGTCGGCAAGGACGTCGTTGACGGCGCGCTTGACTTGACGTTCTTCTTCTGAGCCAGCGGCAGGATTGCTATTATAGCGGAACGCGTCGGTGACTTGTTTGTAAATATCGGAGCTAGTGCGGGTGTTTTCGTCACTTAGGGCTGTGCGTATCTTTTTGGCGCGGCTTTCCATATTATCGCGTGCAACACTGCGCTGGCGAGCTTTAGCAATAGCGTCGTCGACAATATCTCTTTCGAACCCTTCATTGGTTGCGGCAATTTGAGCGTTGCGCATCTGGCGAATGATTGGAATACCAGCTGCGGAGCCGTTATCGAGGCCCTTATCCATATCAGTTTCGAATTGGGTGCGTTCGATGGTGTTGCGTAGTTTTTGACGTTGCATATTGTAATAACGAACGCCGCGTCCGTTAGCTCTGCCATCGCGAAGCATACTCGTGGCGGCACGGGTCATGTAGGTATCTTTGTTGTTAGCGACGGTGTTAGTCAGATCGAATTCGCGCTGTGCGCGACGCTGTTCGAGCCAGCGCGCTAGACGATTGGACGGAAGAGTACTTGTGCCATTGAGCTGGCGAGCGCGAGCGAGTGCATGGCCTTCCATGCCGCGACGACGTAGCATGCCCGAAGCCGGATCGGTGACGCGATGCATGAATCTGTCGATGCCTCCGAGAACGGTGCCCGACATGCGCAGGAGCGGAATAGACAAGAATAGTGGCAGTACTTGAATAGCTATGCCAAGAACGACGCCGAGCCAGCTAGTCGCGGAGGTGATAGTTACGAAACCGGCTAGCTGAGTGGCGCCGTAAAGGACGCTAAACATTGGATAGAAGAAAATCATACTGAAGAACATCTGATACCAGGTGCGGAACCATTTTTCGGTGTTTGGCAATAAGTAACAGACGAAAGCAAGTGGAGCAACCATTACTAATAGGAAGATAAGCGCTTGACGGGCAGCCATAGTGATGACGGCAGAAATGATTGCAACGGCGCCGGCGAAAATGATTGGAAGTAAGAGCCAGATAAGGCCGATGACGCCGCCAGAGAATGCTAGCGTGATGGTGGTGCCAATTGTGCCGATACCGAGGATAGTCGCAACGACACCCGCAAATGATAGATTGGCAATCTGTTCATTAATAGCGCCGTCGGTAATGGCGGCCGTTTCGATGTTTGTGAATACGCTGCGTAGGGCGATGCCGAATATATTGCTAAGGTCGACGGCAAATGTACAGATAGTGTAGCTTAGGTTGATTAGGATAGCGGCGATGATGAGGCGAGGTAGCATGCGCTTGATGCCGTAGTTCGTAATGCCTAATCCGGTAAGTTGCGAAAAGATAATGACAAGGAAAAAGGCCACGAATATGAGATTCGTGATGCTTCTGATGTAATCCCAGACTACATGGACGGGCGATTTTGCGTCGTTGGGTAGTGGATTGACGCGGAGCAGATTGTCGAGAATGCCATAGGCGCCGTCAATTACATTAGCAAAGAAGACGGAGCCAGGACATACAAGCCAGCCGAGGCCGCCTACTTGGTCATAGCAGGTTGGATCCTGCTTTTCTTCTCCCGAATCGTTTTCGTCGGTCTCCTCTTCCTCGTCGGCGTCGGTGTCGCTCTTCTTCTTTTTCGGGTTAACCTTAAGGCTAGGATTGGTGGTAGTTCCAGGGGTTGTAGTGCTTGGAGTGGTCGTCGTACCTGGGGTGGTAGTGCTTGGAGTGGTCGTGCTAGGGGTTGATGGGGTTGTGGTGGTGGTTTCAGGGGTAGTAGTAGAATTTGTTGGGGTGGCAAAAACCGGACCGGCTATAGCATTAATGCTAAGGACGGTCGCTAATGCGAATATAGCTACTTTTTCGAGCCACCTTCTCATAACTCTTCTATTATATCACACATAAGCTTTTTAGTCAAGTATTATAAGAGATAAACTGCCAAAAAACCAATTATACCCTGCCCTCCTAAAAAATGCGATAGCTTATGTTATAATGTCTCTATAAATTAATGGTCAGCTGAGTAAGTAATAATTTTATGCAGATAAAACATTTTTTCAAGAGAATTGCGTTAGTATTAGGGGTGGCAGCGATGGGGATAATGAGTCTCGGTGGTGGATTAGCGTGGGCGGAAGCGCCGGCAGACGTGACGGTAAAGCCTGAACGTGAGGAGAAATGCGCGACCATCTTGTATGTTTTTTGCGAGTCGGCCGAGAATAATGGCGAGCAGACGATAAAAGATTTAATTAAATTCATAATTAGCGTCATATCCATAGGTATTGGCGTATTGGCGACGATTGGCATAATTATTTGTGCTTACATGATAATGACCGCAAAGAACAATGACGCACAGGTAGCAAAAGCGAAGACGCGGCTACTAGAGATTGTGATAGGGGTTGTTGTTTGGGCGGTTGGCGCGGGTGTGATTTTGTTGTTGGTACCAGATGAAGAAGCGGCAAATTTCGCCGAAGATGCGGCAGTGATTAATATGGAGATAAAAGAATGAGAAAAAAACTAACTTCTTTTGGATTAAGCCTCGCAGTTGCGTTGGTGGCGGTTTTAGGCGCTGTTTTCGTTGCGGATAATCATGCGATTGCAATGTCCGATACGCTGATTGCGGTACAGGCCAAGGGTACTGATGGCGGTAGCGGTGGCAGTGGCAATAGTGGCAGCTCAGAGGCAACGACCGGAACCGATAATGGCGGTAGTGCTGATACTAAGACGGGGTCTGGAAATAAGTGTAGTGAGCATCATTTTATGGGGCTACGCGCATGGTATGACAATGTGGAGGCGGTATGCAGTGGCAGACAGCCGGAAGATGAGTATGCACTTCGTGCAATGATCTGGCTAATTGTATTAAATCTCGTGACGATGGTTTTGCAGGTGGCTGGCTACGTTTGTGTCGGTTTTGTAGTTTGGGGCGGATATCAATATATGCTCTCAAGGGGTGATGCGGGTAAAGTCGCGAGCGGCAAGAAGACTATAACGAATGCCTTAATCGGCATTGCTCTTTGTATGACTGCTTCCCTGATTTCTGGCGCAATAGTGGATATTACGTCTGGTGCGGCGGCGAACGATGCTACTTTCGTGGCATCGTTGTTTAATACGGCGTTTTTGTGGGCAGGTATTGTGTGTGCGATCGTTATCGTAATGGGCGGTATTGCATATGTAACAAGTACAGGCGAGCCGCAAAAGGTTTCTATGGCAAAGAATACTATTATGAATGCGGCGATTGGCTTGATTATTACTTTGCTTGCGGCGGCGATTGTGAATCTGGTGGTTAATGCAATTAATAATGGCGCATAGTAGTCTGAGCTAGAGAAGGAGAAGGAATGATAGATAAGATTAAAACCATACTAGCGAACGTAGATATCGGCGGACAAGTTAGAAGCATTGAGGGGGGCGACGTCAGTTTAGAGGCGTCTGTTCGAAATATATTGTCGGTCGTGTTTGCGGTGGTTGGTATTGTTGCGGTAATTGTAATAGTTGTAGGTGGCGTTAATTATATAATTTCGCAAGGTGATGCCTCAAAGATCCAGAAGGCAAAAAATACTATTTTGTACGGAATTGTTGGCCTAATCGTGACCCTAGCGGCGTTTGCAATAGTGAACTTTGTAATGAGTGGTCTATAATTTTATACAAATTAATGTTGTAATATGATAGAATTACATTAAAGTTTTCGTTTAAAGAATTGAAGGAGAAAAACTGAATGAAAAAAAGTGGCATATTAGCGAGAGCGTTCGTGGCAGTAGCTTTCGTTGCGATTATGTTAGGTGGCTCGTTCGCTAGCGCGCTGGATGCGTGTGTTGGTGAAGGAAACAAGTATCCTAATTTGGCCATTGATAACCCTGGTGATGGCTATGTTTATTGCCAGAGAGTCAAAGTTAACGAAGAATATCACAATATTTACGCAAAGTCTTCTCATGACTGTGCGCAGGCAGGTGCTCTAGCAACTAACCCAGATACCTGTAACGATGGCGACCTCAACGATATGATCAGAATGATTATTACTACTGTTATCTTTGCAGTAGGTATGGTTGCGGTAATTATGATTATCATTGGTGGCGTTAACTACGCTACGTCTCAGGGTGATGCCGCTAAGGTTAAGAAAGGTAAAGACACGATTCTCTATGGTATTATCGGTCTCGTAATTGCGATATTGGCCTTTGCGATTGTAAGCTTCGTACTTAGCGCCCTTCAAAGTTAATTAAGCGAAAAGAAATTCTAAAAAGCACCCTCCTCTGCGGGGGTGTTTTATTGTGGCTTTTTATGTTATTATTTAAGGCAAATAAGGAGAATAATAATGAAGAATCTTAAGGATGTGGCAAAAGAGGCAGGAGCTGTTCTCACGATTGCTGCATTGACGGTAGCAACGACTGGTGTGCGTGTATTCGCCGAGGGCGGAACTGCCGGCGGTGACGGCGGTGAGGTGTCCGGAGGAGGCGCAACAGAGAATGCGCGAAATGGCGTAAATAATGTTAACCCTGGTGCAGAGACTGATTTGAACAAGATGGTATCACTAATTTTTAACGTTGTCTTTACGGTCGTAGGTGTAGTTGCAGTAGCATTTATTATCATTGGCGGCGTTAATTATATATTGTCTCAGGGCGATGCCGCTAAGGTGCAGAAGGCAAAGAGCACGATTCTATACGGCGTAATTGGCCTAGTAGTTGTGTTGTTGGCGTTTGCGATTGTAAACTTCGTACTTAACGGTCTAGCAGGACAGTAGATTAAACTAGCTACATCGATGCCCCTGCCCCGAGTGCAGGGGCATTTTGTTTATGGTATTATTCATAATATGAATAGGCCATTGAATGTTGCGCAAATAATTGGCGAAGTGATAGATCCGGGATCAGCTCATGAGGGAGCGTCGCAAATAATACGAACCCTGGAAGGGCCGGACTTAATCGAGATTGTGAGGAATCTATTAAATACGACGCTCGGAGTGGTCGGAGTGGTTGCAGTGATTATGATAATTATCGGCGGTTTTTATTATACGACATCGCAAGGGTCGCCAGAGAAAGTGCAAAAAGGTAAAAATACAATTCTGTACGGGATTGTGGGGATGATTATATGCTTATCAGCTTTTGCGATTGTGAATTTTATTTTGGCAAGCTTGAGCGGGAGTTGATCTGTTCATAGAAGGCAGCAAAAAAGTCACTCGGTTTCTTGAGTGACTTTTTTGTGAGATTAGTTAATCTGAATGCGCTTTGGAGCTTCGGTCTTTTCTTTTTCGAAGGAGATAGTAAGGACCCCGTCTTTAAGGACAGCCTCGACGCCATCTTCTTTGACCTGAATTGGCAATGCGATAGTGCGGCTGAATTCGCCCCAGTAGCATTCTTGGATGTGCCATTGAGTAGCTTTGTCGTCTTCTCCGCCATTGAGAACGCCGGAAATAGTTAGGATGTTGTCTGAAATTGAGACATCTAGATCTTTGCGTTCGATGCCTGCAGTACGAGCCTTGATGACGAGTTTGTCGTTGGTTTCATATACGTCGACTGCTAATTGGCCTGGGATATCGTCGGCGCCGTCATCCCAACCCTCGCCGTCATCGACATATTCTTCTTCTACGATGGTAGTTTCTTCTGCTGGAGTGTTGACTGGAGTTTCCACCGGTTCCTCTTCTGCAACTAGTCCAGAGTTATCGCCCTCTAAAAAGGCTGCTGTGAGCTCATCATCTAAGCTCATGTCGTCTTGTTTACGAGCCATAGTTTTTTATATTCCTCCACTAATTTACACTCTTAAGCTTTATTATAGGGGGCATTATTCGTAAAATCAAGAAGAAAGGAGGCTTTGTTGTGAAAAATACAATCATTGGGAAAATTGGCGAAGCGATATGTCCTCAATCATGTATTTCATGTGGAAAAGTAGGTGGATTATTATGTGAATGTTGTAAAAAATACATCACGGAGGGCGATAATTGTAAATGTTTAAGGTGTGGTCAGAAGCTATACATGAGAGTTTGCAAGAATTGCGAACTGCCCTTCCGGGAGCAATACTGAGTCGGCGAGAGAGCGGATTCATTGAGGGCGCTGATTAATTTATATAAATATGAATGTGCGAGAAGTTGCGCGACGATTTTTGCGAATCTACTTTTTGAAATGTTTGGGTCATTTACGAACGAAAAAATAATCGTGCCTTTACCTACAATAGAAAAACATAAAAGGATGCGCGGTTTTGATCATACGGGATTATTGGCGCGGAGGATAGCGTGAAGGTGTGGCGGAAATGTAGCGTTATTAATGGGGCGGCAGAATAATGCCGTACAAGTGGGCGCGAGCGCGGAAATGCGATTCAGGCAAGCTAATAACGCATACCGTATTGTCGACGTCGTGAGTTGCGATAATGAGTATATGTTATTGGATGACGTATGGACGACTGGTAGCAGTATGATGGCGGCTTGTGAGCTGTTCAAAAAGAATGGGGCCAGGAATGTGTCGGTAATTGTATTAGCTAAAAGTGGGTAAAACTAGACCGTCGTAGTGCCGCCGACTGCGCTGATGACGAAGTTGACAATTGCAAAAGCGAGGATGGCAATGATGAGGCCGATGATGGCGTACATAATAGTATTTTTAGCATCGGTGACCTTTTTGCTGTCGCCGCCCGAAATGATATAGCGGAGACCACCTACAATCAGCATAATTACGGAAATGATACCTACAGCGAAAAGTACGGTGTTGGTGATTTTCGTGAAGACGCCACTCGTACCAATAAGGTCTGCAGGCATGCCGTTAGCGCGGGCAGCTTCGGCGCCGGCCTGGGCGGGGTTATCATAATTCATAGCGGCCATAGCTCTACCGGTCATAAGAGTAGCCATGGTGGCTGCGCCAGTAAGAATTTGCCCTGTTTTCTCTAATGCTTTTTTCATATTGATATGCTCTAATTTACCCTTAAGATAGATAAATTATACATTAATGTTTAAGAGATGGCAAATAGTGCAAAAATACTAATATTGTGTTAGGATATAGATTATTGGAGGGTTACCCAAGTGGCTGAAGGGGACGGTTTGCTAAATCGTTAGACTGGCGAAAGCTGGTGCGAGAGTTCGAATCTCTCACCCTCCGCCAAAAGGCGCTCAAGTGATTGGGCGTTTTTTGGTGCAATAATGTGTTGTCTTTTTTCTTATGGTATAATTTCATTATGGCGAATAAGACTTTAGTGAACTGGGAAGCTCGAGAATACATCGAGTATAAAAAGAACACCGGATGGTATATCGGTTTAGCTGCTATCACTATCGGTTTATGCGCGGTTGCTATTTTCATGCAGCAATGGACGTTTTTGTTGTTAATTGTCGTGGCGGTGGTCGCATTGTTGACCTATACTTTGCGCAGTCCGAGACTATTACACTACTCTTTGACTGACAAGGGGCTGTCGGAAGGAAATAACTTGTACGTGTTTAGCGATTTTAAGTCGTTTGGTGTATTGAATGAGAATAATCATTATTCGATTGTATTGATGCCTAAAAAGCGTTTTGGGTCGCGTGTGACTGTTTACTTCCCCGAGGCAGAGGGCGAGCAGATTGTGGATGTGTTTGGTGCCCATTTGCCGATGGAGCCTGTGAAGCTGGACTTGTTGGATAGATTGGTGAAGTTCTTGAGAATTTAGCATAAACATGTTAGTGTATTAGTAAGATTAAGATTAGATTTTAAAAAAGGTGGGCAAAATGGAACAGACAAATGCTGCAACCGCAGACGAGTTGCAACAAGCAATTAATAGCATTACGAACGGCGGGGCTGCTACGGGGGCGGCCGATGCGGTAGCTCAAGCTGCGGCGGCGGTGCCAGCTGCAGGAGAAGCGGCAACTGTTGCGGCGGATCCTGCGGCGGCGGCTGTAGCTGCGGCGGCGGTGCCAACGGCGCCAATTATGTCGATGAAAGCTCAATATGGAGATCCTGATTTGGACAGAGTAAAGTCGATGGCCTTGAGTGACTTGCGGCCGCTGTTGGAAAAAGTTGATATCCCGGCAGAAAAGAAATTTATTATCTACAAGGATATTTTGGAGCTGACCGAGGATAAGGCCTGCATCGAGCCGGCTTATGCAGCGGCTCGTCAAATTGCCGACGAAAAAACAAAGGGCGAAGCATTAGTGTTTATCGTTGAGTGTATCGATAAGCTTGGTATTCAGATGCCTGTTGGCAGCGAAGAAGAGGAAGAACAATAATCTAATCTTATATAAGCTTTAAAATACCCCCGTGTTTCGGGGGTATTTTGTGTGTGAGGTTTGTTTTGGAGGTGCGTATTAGTACATTCCGCCCATGCCGGCGCCAGCGGCGGCAGTATCGTTCTTTTCTGGTAACTCAACTACGAGAGCACCCATAGTAATGGTAGTAGCAGCGATACTAACGGCGTTTTGTACGGCTTCGCGAGTGACGCGAGCTGGGTCGATAACGCCTGCCTTTTTGAGGTCGATGAGCCCCTGCTCTGGCGCCATTACATTGATGCCAAACCCGTCTTTGGCGGCCTCGACTTCGGCGAGAAGTGCTTGACTATTGAGGCCGGCGTTGCCGGTAATATGGACAAATGGAGCCTTGAGGGCATTCTTGAGGATAGCTGCGCCGGCATTGTCATCCTTGAGCTTTTTGCTGAGATTAACGAGCGTAACGCCTCCGCCTGGAACGATACCTTCGTCAAGGGCGGCTTTGGTGGCAGCGACGGCGTCATCGACGCGATATTTCTTTTCGTCGATTTCGGTTTCAGTGGCGCCACCAACCTTAATGACGGCTACGCGACCCTTGAGGGCGGCAGCGCGCTTATTAAACTCACCGGTTTCGTAATCCGAAGTGGAGGCTTCGGCTTGCGCTTCGATTTGAGCGATGCGTGCTTTGACCTCAGTTTGCTTCCCTGCACCTTTAATAATGGTGGTTTCGTCTTTTGTGGCAATGATTTTGTGGGCGGAGCCAAGAACTTCGAGGCCGGAGTTTTCGAGGCTCATACCTTTATCGGCGGAGACCACGGTGGCGCCAGTAAGGATTGCGATGTCTTCCATAATTTCTTTGCGACGATCGCCGAAAGCTGGAGCTTTGAGGACGAGCGTATTGAATACGCCTTTGAGTTTATTGAGGACTAGAACGCTAAGCGCTTCACCTTCGACCTCTTCAGCGATAATGACAAGGTCTTTGCGACCAGTTTGAGCCATTTTTTCGAGGAATGGCACAATGTCGTTGACAGCGGATATTTTCTTGTCGGTAATAAGGATATCGGGTTTATCAAAGATGGCCTCTTGGCGATTTGCATCAGTGACGAAGAAGGCGGAAGCAAAACCTTTGTCATAGGTGAAGCCTTCGGTAATTTCGGACTGCATCTCGAGGCCTTGCCCCTGCTCTACTGTGACAACGCCGTCTTTGCCGATTTTCTCGATTACATCAGCGATAAGCTTACCAATTTCGGCATCGCCGGCAGAAATAGTGGCAACTTCGGCAATTTTTTGGCTGTCGCCGTCGATTTTTTCGGCAGTCTTGTTGATGCCTTTGACGATTTCTGCGCCAGCAGCCTCAATACCCTTGCGAAGATCCATTGGATTGTGGCCAGCTGCAATAAGTTTGTTAGCCTCGGCGATAATATTGTAAGTAAGGACAGTTACAGTTGTAGTGCCGTCGCCGGCGACTTTGTTGAGTTTTTGTGCGGCAGTCTTAATGAGCTTTGCACCCATCTCGTAGCCGAGAGTTGCATCGTCTTCTTTGGGAAGCTCGACGGCTTCGGCAACTGTGACGCCGTCATGGGTAATGGTTGGTGCGCCGTAGCTTTTTTCGATAATTACATTACGGCCTTTAGGACCAAATGTAACTTTAACTGCATCGTAGAGAGCCTTGGCGCCGCCGAGAATTTTCTCGCGAGCTTCGGCATCATAAAATACTTTCTTTGCCATAAATTCTCCTTTATATAGTTGCTAGGATATCTTCTTCTTTGATAATGAGATAGTCGGCCCCGTCAAGTTTGATTTCGGATGCGGAATAGTCGCGATAAAGAATTCGATCACCTTTTTTGACATTCTTAACATCTGGACCAACTGATTCGATGATAGCGGTGTTCTGCTTCTCTTTTGCTTCGCCGAGAAGAATACCAGAGGCGGTTTGCTCAACGGCGGCGTCCTTTTTGGCGACGACGCGGTCAGCAAGAGGTTTAATAGCCATGAATTTCCTCCTAATGTTTTTGTATAAGTTCAGTGTAGCGCGGTGAGTTAGCACTGTCAAGCTTCGAGTGCTAAGTACTAGTGGTTAATGGTGAAATATGTTTCTCGTAAATAAGCTTAAAGATTTTGGGATATAATAATAAAAAATAAGTGAGGTCTAATAATGGAAGAACAAGATCAGCAGTCTGAGCAGGCGGTTGAGGCGGTTGAGCAGCAAACTGATGCGCAGGTCGCAGATAATGTAGGCGAGACGGCTGCGGCGGAGAGCTCCGTGGAGAATGCGGCTACCGCTAACTCAGACAAGAATGACAAGGGTAAAAAGGGGCACGGTCTTATACTCGTGTTAGTAACAGTGTTAGTGCTAGTACTGGCGGCTGGATGTGTTGCGGCGGTTGTGTTATTGCAGGGGTCGGGAGATAAAAAAGATGACAGTCAGAGGGCGGATAATAAGCAAAAACAGGAGCCCGTCGATAGCGACAATGATCTTGCCCTGAAGAACAATGAGTTAAGTGATTTTGATTTAAGCTTTTTGAAGCTCGAAAACAACGAGGAAAACAATGTCTATAGTCCGCTTTCAGTAAAGTATGCATTAGCGATGCTGAAGGATGGCGCCAAAGGCGAATCGAAAAAACAGATTGAGAACGTAATCGGCGGATATGAGGTAAAGAAATATACTAATAGCAAAAATACATCTTTGGCTAACGCGATGTTTATTCGTGAAGAAACTAAAGATAAGATTATCGATAGCTATATTGATGGTCTGAAGACAAATTATAATGCAGACGTCATTTACGATAGCTTCAAGAGCGCTAGTGCGATGAATTCCTGGATTAACAAGCAGACGTTAGGCCTGATTGATAAGACGATGAAAGATGAAGACTTGAAGGGGTTGGATTTTGCATTAGTTAACGCTTTGGCAATTGATCAGAATTGGAATTATGCCCTGCAATGCCAGGACGGGATTAAGATACCATGTAAGAGCCGTTATTCTTGGAGTTCGAGTTACGAGCATGAGAATTTCAATCAAAGTATTGATAGGATTAGAGAAAAATACGAATCGCTAAAGTTTAATGGCTCTAGCAACGTTAAGTCTGTTAAGATTGGCGCAAACTTTAATAATTACGACATTATTAAAGAAGTTGGCGAAGATAAGATTCGAGCTAAGGTTGCCGAAGAATATAAAAAGTGGCTGAGGAGCGACGAAGGGCAGTATGAGGGTATTAAAGATACAGATACGGCAAAGATAGCTAAGGAAGTCGATGAATACATGGAAGAGCTGAAGGCGAATTACGGGAAGAACGATTCGTCGACTGACTATTACGTATACTATGATGACGATGCGAAAGTGTTTGCTAAGGACTTGAAGAAATATGATGGCAATACGTTGCAATACGTGGGGATAATGCCGAAAGAAGATAGTTTGAGCGAGTTCGTAAAGAGCTTGACGGCAAAAAAGACGGCGAAGTATATTGACGGCCTAAAGGAACTGAAGAATGAAAACTTTAAAGAAGGCGTAATTACGCGGATTGATGCAACTATTCCGTTGTTTAAATACGATGGCTCGTTGAATTTGAAGGATGATTTGAAGGCGCTTGGCATTGAAGATGTGTTCAGTGAAGAAGATGCGGATTTGTCCGGAGTAACAAAACTGACGAAGGCGAATGGAGAAGCCTATAACTCATTTATCAAGATTGCCAAACATAATACGACGATTGATTTTTCGAATGAAGGAATAAAGGCTAGTGCAACTACGGTACTCGGTGGCGGTATTGGCAGTGGCGGTCCTCACTTCGAATATCTTTGGGATGTGCCGGTAGAAAAAGTTGACTTAACTTTCGATAAACCGTTTATGTATCTTATTCGCAATAAAGATACTGGCGAGATATGGTTTGTCGGCAAAGTATATGAGCCGACGGAAAATAAGAAGTAGGTATTAGGGTTATTGTCCCAAATTCCGTCCAAAAACCTCGGCGAAGCTGCATCTTGCAGTGGAGCCGGGGCTTTTTTATGATTTGATGCTTTCTGTGTAGTCGTTGGGGGCGTGGTGGTATGATGTAGATATGAGCATAAAAGAAAAGATTCCATTGTACGATAAAATTGTAATTCCCTATCATGTAGGAAAAGCGGCTATTTGGGGAGTGGCAAATGGTTTTCCGGGACGAAGGCTGAAAGTGATTGGCGTGACCGGTACGAACGGAAAAACAACAACTTCTTTTATGATTTGGAAGATGCTGAATGAGGCTGGACATAAGGCCGGCGTGATGACGACGGTCGGTTGGGGTGTAGGTGAAATCCATGAGCAGATGGAGCATATGACGACCGTAGATTCTAGGCTACTAAATAAGAGGATTAAGAAAATCGTAGAGGCAGGAGCGGAATATTTGGTGCTTGAGCTTACGAGTCATGCCCTTGCGCAACATCGCAGCTTAGGGATTCCGATTGAAGTTGCCGTGATGACGAATGTGACCCATGAGCATTTGGATTACCATAGGACTTTTGAAAAATATCGTGATGCAAAGCGAAAATTATTTAAGCAGGCCAAATATGGCGTAGTGAATGCTGACGATCCGAGTGCGGAGCTATTTGAGGAGGATGTGACGGACTATGTGACGTATGGTGTAAAAAGTGGCAAGATGAAGGCCGAGAAAATACAGCTGAAGCCGGATGGCGTTGAATATGTTATTCCGTCAGAAGGCAATTTGAAGGTTAAAACGCAGATTGCGGGCAATTTTAATGTATATAATTCCCTGGCCTGCGTGGCGGTCGGAAAACGCTTGGGGCTGTCTGATGAAGAAATCCAGAAAGGGATTTTTGCCTTGACGGAGGTTGAGGGGCGAATGGTTAAAGTGGACGAAGGACAGATTTTTACGGCGATAGTGGATTACGCGCATACGCCGGACGCATTTGAGAAGTTGCTCCCAGACATGCAGAAAGCGACCGAAGGAAGATTGATTGTGGTATTTGGTTCGGCTGGAGGGCGCAGGGATCCTTCAAAGCGCAAACCGATGGGTGAAATCGCCGGAAAATATGCAGATATTATTGTACTGACGGAAGAAGATGACCGCGATACGCCTGGCGAGGAAATAATGGAGCAAATTGCAGAAGGCGCACGTGAGCAAGGCAAAAAGGATGATAAGAATTTGTTTAAGATTCTGGATCGACCGACGGCGATTTTGGAGGCGTGTAAGATGGCGAAAAAAGGTGACACTGTGCTCTTCTTGGGCAAAGGCAATGAAAAAACAATTGAGCGTGCTGATGGAGTTCATCCTTACTACGAATTGGATGAGGTTACAAAGGCGCTAAAGGCTATAAAAAAGAAGTGATTCCCTTTTGGTGGCGGATATTTTTGCGCTCAATTTTGATATAATTTGAATAACGAGAGGTGGTTATGAATCCAGAGGTTGGGCGGCAAAATAATATGGTCTATGTAGCTAGTGCACCAGGTGTTTCGGATGCGCCGAAGAAAAGTTGCAAACCGGTAGCGCTGATAATTTTGGGCGTAATTGGCGTGCTGGCGGTGGTGGCGATTGGTGTGCTGGTCTTTTTGTTGAAAGGTAGCGATATTAATTGGGATACGGACTATGGCGATATTGGCTTAGACTACATAATGCCTACGACGGTACAGGTGGGCATAAAAGCAAGCGAGGGCGTGCTGGGTGATGTGAATTACGAAGGGGTTTGTGACAAAAACAACAAGATAAAACAACCGGTGCGAGATGGCGAGAGAGTGAAATGGGATTTATCTGATGGGGCTGGACGATGTACGCTAAAAGCGAGTTATCAATTGAGAACGATTGAAAAGGCTTTTATGGTGATAACGGATGAGGTTGAGGGTGAAGATTTAGCGCTGGAGGATATATATCGGACAAAAATTAGCCAAGAGGCGGACGATGACGGCGATGGGCTCCAAAATAAGCGAGAGAAGGAACTGGGCACGAAGACTGATTTGACGGATACGGATGGCGACGGCTTGGCGGATGGGTATGAAATTAATACGACGAAGACCGATCCACTAAAAGCAGACACGGATAACGATGGCTTGAATGATGCGAGTGAAATTAAAGTGAACCTTGATCCGCTGAAGGTGGACACGAAAAAAGACGGAGTGCGAGATGGTGAACGAAAACTAAACTATGTTTATAATGGCGGGAATGTTAGCTTAAAGTTGAGCGGCAAGGGTGATATTGCGAATACTACAATTGACATTACTAATGGTGCGGCTTTGAGCAAGAAGGCTGGTCTTATTCCGAAATTGTATAGTTTTTATACGGCTGGCGATACGGATGAGGTGGTGGCGACAATTGCCTACACTGATGCCGAGCTCGCGAGCGCAAAGATTAGTGCAAGCGATTTGGTGCTTTATCGGTATGATTTGAGTAATGGAAAATATGAAGCTGTAACAACAAAGGTCGATACGGCTCAGATGAAAGTGAGTGCGACGATTGGAGATATGGGGCCGTATTATGTTTTGGGGTCTAGGAAAGCTGAAAGCTTGGAGAATAGAAATTCGGAAATACTGTTCGTGCTAGACAACTCTTGGAGCATGTTTACAAATGAGCAGTATAAGAAGATGCATGACGGTAAAGACTTCTATGTCACATTGGATGCAAATGACCCGGAAGGGCGCCGTTTCCAGTTTACTAAAGAGCTGGCGGAGAGATTGAGCGAAAAAGGCGCAAAGATAGGTATTGGGGAGTTTAGTGGAGATTTTGTGGCGGTCGGAAAGATTGGCTCGAAGATTGACGAATTAAAGAAGGTACTGAACGGAATGAACGAGCATCGAAGTGTAAAAGTTGATGGTACAAATATAGCGAGGGCGATTCGGGATGGCGCAAAGGAGTTTTCGAGTGGGGCGAGCCTGAAGACTCTAGTACTTCTAACTGACGGCATAGATGTTAACCATCTTTCTGGTCATGCGGAAACTATAGCGAAGGAGATGGCAGATCAGAATGTGCGCGTGTGTGCGCTAGGCTTTGGCGAGGGGGCGTATAGCAACGATTTGACGACAATTGCAGAAAAGACTGGCTGCAAGCTCTTCTCTAGTTCGGACGTAACGGGACTAGACGAAGTCTTTAATAACTTAGAGATTTTGCTGAATGATGAGCTTGCGGATATTGACGGTGATGGCAAAATGGATGGATACGTAATGGCCGATAGCGGTTTCATGGTGACGCGTGATGGTTTTTCGTTTAAGAACTATAGTTCCAATCTAATGCTGGATGGGCATTGTTATGGGATGGCGACTTTTGCGCAGTTGTATTATTCGAGAAAGATGCCGCTTCGGCATGATGCCATAAAAGCGGCTGGGCTGACTTCGTATAGCTATAACTTGAATTGGTCGTATTTTAGAGATTATCAGAATTTGTATGATTACAAATTGCGGACGAATGCCCTGAAGTATGTGTCGCAATTTGGTGCGAGATATTTTGGTGAGGAGGAGCTGGTTGGTAAATATGTGATGAAAGATGGCCTGTTGACCTATACGGATGCTGTGCGGAAAGAGATAAAGAAGACGGGGATGTTTGATTTTTACGAAAAGAAAACAAAAGTTTCGCCTGCCGATCAGGAGAAGAAATATGGTTTTTCGTATGAGGGGATTGAGAAGGCGCGCCTGGATGAAGTGAAAATGCAAAATAGTGCGGCGATGGATGATGTTGATCGGAGTTTAATGAATGCGATTTTTGCAGGCCAAATTCGTCAAACGGCGGTAAGAATGTACAGTTCTGGTAGTGCGGTCGGCATTGATGGTAACGTTATAAAGAGAACGAACGTTAAACAGATGACAAACTCTAATGATTTCATGAATTTGATTACAGCAAGATTGCGAAGACATGAGGCGCCAGTAATATTAGCATATTTCTCGGGAGGGCTACATGCGATGAATGCGATTAACTTGATTCAGGATGCAAAAGATTCAAACCACTATTATGTAGGGGTATATGATAGTAATTATCCTGGCGAAAAACGTTATCTAGAGCTTAAGTGCAGTAATTATAGCTGCACAACTAGGTCGAACAGCTATTATGGCGAATCGGGCGAAGTGATTAGAATGTCTATTTCACAGGCGGAAGATCTGAAGCATTTTAACTGAGCCAGAGGCTAACACAGCGAATATAACCGCCACCCTTTCTGAGTTCGGTCACGTCTGGCGTAAGGCAAATAAGGCCGCGCGCTTCGAGCTTAGCTTGGAGTTTGGGGGCGTTGCAGGACATGATGACGTGTTTGCCGGTGCTAACCAGGTTATTGGCGAATCCTTTAGTGCATTCGTTGAAATCGACAGTGATTTTGTCGAGGTCGGTGAGAGCTTGGATTTTTTGGTTTGATTCCTCGTCGAGAGCGTCCGGGCAGTATGCAATAGTATGCTCGTCGATGACGGAGACGGCGAGGTCGAGATCGTACCAAAAGCTATCGACGCGGCCAGTGAAGGGGTTAATATGCTCGGTGCCGTCATCGTTGAGTTGGGGTTTAGCATGGAGCTGGATTAGCTCAAGGCCAAGAGTTTTGGCGGCGAAAGCTTGGGCTTCTGGGTCGGAGCGATAGCTGCTGCCGCCGAAAAGATAGTTGCCACAACATAGCGAATCGCCTTGGCCAGAAAAGAGATACTTGCCTGGCACTTCGATGGTTTTAATCCCCTGCTCTTCTAAACATTTTTTGGCGTAGGCCTCTTCGGCTTGGCGGGCTTTGGGAAGACGCGACATGACGGCGACGCCATTTTTGACTAGTGCCCAGTTGGCGGTATATACGCCGTCTTGGCAACCTTTTGGTGGGTCGACTTTTACGAGTTCTATGCCGGCCTGCTTGAAACATTCGAGGATTTCGGCGTGCTCGGCCATGGCTTTTCGAACGCTAATGCCGCTCGAGGTGTAATATGGGTTGATTTCGTAGGTGTCTGCAAAATAGTCGGCACCAGAAACTAGTAGTTTTTGGTTAATCATGAGTTCCTCTAGTTAATTTTGGGTTCGTAGTTTGCGATGCCATCGACGATGCTGTCGATGTCGGCGCCGATGGCGAAGCCGGCAAGTGCTGCTGCGGCCATGTAGTTGACGGCGGCTTCGTTGGCGACATAGGTTGCCATGTCGAAACTGCGACCACTATAGGTTACGTTGGTTTCGGTGCCCATTTTATAAAGTTTTTGGCGATTGATGCGAAGGTCGCAGTCGCGGTCGTGGCCATAGGTGAAAGTGGCGGTTTTGGTTGGGTATTTGGAGTAGAAATCGTACTTGATATTGCCGTCGCGACAGAGGATGCTGAAATATGGCTGCGTGTTAAACAAGATAGATTGAGCATCGCGATTGCTAGTGTCTGGTGCGCCAATACCGTCTTCCGTAAGAACGGCAGCATAAATTGGGAGACCGTAGAAGATATGGTTTGCAAGTGCGGTGCCGTCGACCGAAATGACGACGTGGTCGGCGCCAGTTTTCCATATTTTGTAGATTTGCTTGTAGAGCTCGGTGCTAGTTTTGGGGTCTAGGATGAGGCCGGTCTTTGCGTCGCGAGATTTGGCGATTTCATAGATGAAATGCGCAGTAGTATCGCGGCCATTAGCGCCAGTAACGGCGATGACTTTGAGGTCGTTCCCAGGGTTGCTGTAATAAGTGGCAAGGAATCTTGCCTTGGCTTTTTGAAGTTTTGGTTTGAGTCCGGATGTCTTCTTTTGCTCTGCCATAAAAATAGTATATCATCTCTGGTAGAAATGTGCTATAATATGATGCATCATGTGGCTTTGCGCTGCACGATGGTCTTTTAATCTTTGAACGGTGGAATAGTAGCTTGTCTTTGATGGGCACTATCCACATATGTGCCCGTAGCTCAGTTGGATAGAGCGTCAGCTTGCGGAGCTGAAGGTCGTACGTTCGAATCGTATCGGGCATACCATAATTTGAGTCAAAAAACCGCATGTCGGCAGTTTTTCTCGTTCGCTCGCCCAAGAGGCGCGCTTCGCTCGGAGAAACTACCAATCTGCGGCTTTTTGTTCTCAAATTAAAAATTCTTCGCTCGGTCAATAACCGCGCTTCAGAAGAAGAAGCTGCCAATCTACGGTTTTTTGATTTCAAATTATTTTTCCTCTTGCTCGCCCAAGAGGCGCGCTTCGCTCGGAGAAATTACCAACCTACGGCTTTTTTGCTACGATATATTTTTCTTGATTTTTGCATAAAAAGACCCTCGGCTTGGTGCTGTTTTTATAAACGGCATTTTTGCCGAGGGGTATTTGACTGCATTTATTCTTCCGCGTATGCCAGCTCTCTTCCAGCGCATGTGGCCGCAAGAATGGCGAGAAATACTTCTCCGATGATGATCGTGATTATAATAATCAGGTTCATTCTCATCATGACTACCTCCGCGCATATGGGGATAAGCAGTCCAGGAATTGTGGCTTTAAGCAGGCGGATGGTCCAGTCGAACTCGTTATGGGGTACGACTGAGCTTGCGATTCCTTTGCAGGCGTCATAGATTGCAAACACCAGAAGGGATTCGGTCTCTAATCCGACCGCCGGGATTATCCCGTCAAGTCCATATGCGGTGGCTATAAGGCCCGCCGCAAGCGTTCTTGGCGGTGTGCCATTCCCTGTTGTGAACTCTTGCATTGATGGGTATGATTGTGGTTTAATTTTGGCATATCTTTTGAAAGGGGGTGCGAGAGGTGAAAGATAAGAAGTTTAATGTAAAGACGGAGAGTCTTGCAATGATGGCAATATGCGTTGCCTTAGCTATACTCTTCGGAAATGGTCGGGTGCTGAGCTTGACGATTAGTCCATTCAGGATTAGTATCGGCAATTTGCCGATTGCGCTTGCGGGGATTATGCTGGGTCCTGCATGTGGTGCAATGACTGGCGTTGCGGCGGATTTGCTGTCGTGCGCGTTCGTTGGCTACGTGCCGATTCCGCTGGTGACTGTAGGCGCGGGATGTGTTGGCGGCATGGCGGGATTAGCGTATCGAAAGGCCGCTCGGTTTCGGGAGTCGCTGAGAGTGATTCTTGCAGTGACATCTGGTCATGTAGTTGGCTCAATGGTTGTAAAAACCGTTGGGCTAGTTCTGGCCTTTGGCTATCCGCTGTTGCCGACACTAATTGGGCGGATCGTTGAATATACGCTCATTGGTACGGTTGAGTGTATATTGGCCATAGTGATCCTTAAAGGATTGAGGAGAGCTGGACTCTTTAGGCCGCCTAGGTGATGACTAGGCGGCTTTTTAAAACAGTGATGCTTGACTATTTCGGTGAAGTATTGTATAATTTACTTGATTAGCTATTTGTCAATTGTTTCTTCACATTAATGGAGGTTCGTTATGGAGCGAATTACGGTAAAAGAAGTAGATATCCACATTTGTGGGGGTGGGTTTGATTCGAAGACTTGCCGAAAAGCGTGTACGGGTAAATGTCCGTATTGCTATGTCGACATGGTGTCTGGCAGTAATCCTGTCTTTAGAGATTTGCCGGTCTTTGGTGACACCAAGACGCTGATGCAGGTCATACGCAATATTCACGCGTCGGCACAACCGGAAGACCTTGTGTTTGTAGGAGGTGATCCGTGTGAGCATGATGATCTTATGAAACTGATTCAGTTCGCAAAAGGCCTCGGCATGAATGTTGCTGTCCTGTCGAATACGCATATCTATCGGGATGGCGGAAAGATCATTCCGATCGAATGGATTACGCCATTTGTTGATGAATTGGCGCTTACGCTGCACGGAATCGGAAGTAGCCATGACTCTATAAATGGCAATAAGGGTGCGTATGAGAACGCTATGAGGCAGCTGAGGAAATTCATGGCTGCGCGTGGCAAGTCTGATCGGGCGGTATCGATAGTATTAAACTTTGTCCCGTATACGATGCTCAATATCGAAGAGATGATGATTGGGATAATCGAGGAACTGCAGATGGACCCTGAGCGCGATTATTTCGCAATTCAGCGTATTGCACCGACTGGGCTCGCGGAGGACGACTACGAACAGTGGAAAGTTCGTCGAGATCTGTTGCCGCAGACGCTTGAGGTGATTGAGCGGATACGGAAGGATAGAGGTTTCGAGACGAAGGTGGACACGATCGATGTGTTTCCCTGGTGTGCGATACCGGATAAGTATCACTACATGCTCCACGAGGGTGGCTGTCAGTGGGGGCGGCCGAATGGAATTCTCTCCGTAGTTCAGGATGGAGGGATCCAGAGATGTGCGCTGAGTGAGCGCACAATCGGGAGCTTCTTGGACATCGATACTCAGGGGGAGTTCGCACGGTTTATGCTCGATAATCAGACGCTGAGTGCGTTCCGCGAGCATCGTCATCTTGACGATAAATGCCTCCATTGTCAGTATCTCGATAAGTGTGGAGGTGGCTGTGTTATTGCGAGTGGTAATGGAGATCCCTACGTTATTGAAGGCGCTGTTCACAAAGGCCATGATTATCTCGTAGTATGAGATAAGCTAATAGTGCAATAAGGAGCCGCGCATCCTTCGGGAGCGCGGCTTTTTCATGCTAAAATGATGGCAGCAAAGGAGTTGTATGGAAAAGACATTTGATTTTTTGAAAAAACGAACGCAGGTGAACTATGTAGCGACGATTAATGAGGGGAGGCCGAGCTGTCGGCCGTTTGGCGATCCGGTGCTGTTTGATGGGAAAATTTATGCTTTGACGAACGCGCAGAAAAATGTGGCGAAACAGTTAGCGAAGGACAGACATGTGTGTATTGTGGCATATGATGGCGGAGAGGAGTGGATTCGAATTAATTGTGAAATGATTGATGACAGCGATAATATTGAAGCGAAAAAAGCGATTATTGCCGAGTTTGATTGGGCGGAAGAGGCGGGTTACACGCTCGATTCGCCGGATTTCAAAGTATTTTATCTGGCGAACGCCGAAGCGACGATCTATAACTCAAACGGTGAAGTTTTAGCCAAAGAAACGTTTTAATGAACTAGGAAAGAAAAAACTCCGGAGAGGGGCTCCTGCATGAGCGGGGGTCCCTTTTCTTTCCGGAGTCAACCATAGAGATAGTCTGAAGGGCTTCATGTTATAATCTAGCCATGTTACAGGTGAAGGAAGTGTCATTTAAAGGGATCTTGAAGGGCATTTCTTTTGATGTGCGCCCCGGGGAGCTAGTAGTCATTACGGGGCCGAATGGCAGTGGCAAGTCTACTTTGGCAAAGGTGATTATGGGGATCGAGAAGTGCGATGGAGGTGAGCTATTGTTTGGGGGCGAAACGATAACCGAAAAGGATTGTGTGGAGCGAGCGCGAATGGGGCTGGCCTTCTCTTTCCAGCAGCCAGTGCGCTTTAAAGGGCTGACAGTGCGAGATTTGTTGAAGATTGCGGCGAGCGGTAGTGAGGCGTTTCTTGAGGATGAGACAAAAGGAGTGGATGTTTTTTTGGAAAAAGTCGGTTTGGAACCGGCGTTATATCTTGACCGAGAAATTAACGCTTCCCTGTCAGGTGGCGAGCTGAAGCGAATTGAGATTGCTTCGGTGCTGGCGCGCGATGCGATTTTAAGTATTTTTGATGAGCCGGAGGCCGGGATAGATATTTGGAGTTTCGATAATCTAGTGAAGATGTTTAAAGAAATGCGAAAAAAGAATCCGAAACGAGCGATTATGATTATTTCGCACCAAGAGCGAATTATGAAAATAGCAGATAGGATTATTTTGCTAGAGAACGGCAGGATTAGTGCGCAAGGTGCGCCGGAACAGATGATGGCGCGAATTGGGGGTGGATTGAAATGATGGATCTCGATAAAATTGAGCGCGATTTGATGCGAGAGGTGTCGGGCGTAACAGGTATTCCCGAGGGGGCGTATAACTTTCGCGTGAATGGTAAGTCGATTGGGAGGCAGAGCTCAGAAAAAATAAATATCGTGCCGAAAACTGAAAAAAGTGGCATCGATATCTACATTGCAGACAATACGTATCAAGAAATTGTTCACATTCCGGTAATTATTAGCGCAAGCGGGTTGAAGGAAGCTGTATATAATGATTTTTACGTTGGCGATAATTGCGAAGTAACAATTGTTGCGGGATGTGGGATTTATAATTGCGGAGCGGATGATTCGATTCATGATGGGATTCACGTTTTTCATGTAGGTAGGAATTCGAAGGTTTATTACATCGAGAAGCATTGTGGGATTGGGCCGGGTGCGGGAAAGATTTTGAATCCAACGACCAAAGTTGATTTGGGCGAGAATAGTTATGCGGAAATGCTGCTCGAGCAAATCAAGGGCGTAGATTCGACGAGGCGCGTGACGGAGGCGGATTTGGCAAAGGGTGCGCATCTAGTTGTGAAAGAGCGATTGTTTACGCATGGAAAACAGAGCGCCGAAAGTGAGATAGTGGCGAGGCTGAATGGCCGAGATTCGTCGGCGGATATCGTTTCGAGAGCGGTGGCGCAGGACTTCTCTGCTCAGAATTTTCGTTCGCATATTATTGGAGCGGCAAAATGTCGCGGACATTCGGAATGTGATGCGATTATTATGGACAAGGCGCGCGTGAATGCTGAGCCGGCGCTAGAGGCCTTAAATGTTGATGCGGAGCTGATACACGAGGCGGCGATTGGCAAAATTGCGAATGAGCAGCTGACGAAGTTGATGACTTTGGGCTTATCGCGCAGGCAGGCGGAGGCGCAAATCATTAATGGTTTCTTGAAGTAGTTGACGGCTTTTGGGCGCTAGCATTGAGTGATGAGCCTAATTCAGCCGGATGAGCCTTATATGAGATTCCGCTTTAGTGATCGATCCGATAGGCGCGGTGAGTACGAATGTATGTGGAAAGATTATGTTTCGAAAATTCCATTAGTTAAGAGATATATGAGTCGTAAAGAAAACAGATAAGATATGGTAGAATAGAAGGTGGAAGCGTGGCCGAGTGGTTGAAGGCGCACGACTCGAAATCGTGTGGGCAGAAATGTCTCGGAGGTTCGAATCCTCTCGCTTCCGCCAAAAACGTCTGCATTGATAGTCTTGTAGTAGAATGTTGATTCGGGCGTTTTTTGTTTGAGATGAAAGCCAATTTATCACTCCTTATGGTGGCTGAGCGTTATCCGACTGGCAGAGTGATTCGGAAAGAAGTTGGGTATGTGGCGAAGACAACAGATTTTAATTGGTTGAATCGTCCAGACGT